>NZ_JBFANV010000010.1:0-179508 GCF_040674955.1 Nonomuraea sp. NPDC049695
GTCTCGCTGGCCATGGTGATCGTCAGCCCGTTCGCGGGCCGCCTCGCGGCCAGGTACGGCTTCCGCGTCGTCGCCGGCATCGGCCTGGCGCTGGCCGGGCTGGGGCTGCTGGCGCTGGGCTTCGTCCACGCCGATACCGGCTACGGGAACGTGTGGTGGCGGCTGGCGGTCGTCGGGATCGGGTTCGCTCTGACCATGTCGCCGCTGACCGGGGCCGCCATCCAGGCGGTCAGCCCGCAGGAAGGCGGCCTGGCCTCGGGCGTCAGCAGCACCACCCGGCAGATCGGCGCGGTGCTCGGCGTGGCGGTGCTCGGGGCGATCGTCCACACGCGGGAGTCCGGCGGCGCCTCCTTCGAATCCGGCCTCAACAGCGCCTTCCTCACGGCGGGTGCCGTGACGCTGGCCTGCGCCGTATTCACCGGCCTGTGGCTGACCGCGGCCCGCACGCCGCGGGGCGTCCGGGCCGAACAGTCAGGAGGCCAAGCAGTCAGTGAGCCGGCGCTGACAGCTCCTCCCAGTCGGCCCGCGTCGTGAGCCGCTCGGCGTAGGCCTGCTGGGTCATCGGCAGCCCTTCGGTGCCGAAGAACACCCGCAGCGGCGGGTCGTCGGAGTCTGCCACCTCGAGCAGCGCCCCGGCCCGCCGCGGCCAGGTCCCCGACGTCGAGCCCCTGCGCGAACTTTACGAAACTCTCGCGCACCCGTCATAGAGCGGGTCGGCCGCGGAGGCGACGGCCCCGGCGTCCTTGGACTCGCCCAGCAACCGCAGGAACGGGCGCACGGTGTTGTATTTCTCGGCCAGCGCGGCGCGCATCGCCGCCTCGGCCGCGCCGTCCTCCTCGGGGACGAGTTCCTCTACCACGTCCAGCGCAGCGCGGACCTGTTCCTTTGAACCCCGGCTTCGCTCCAAGCCTCCGTCTCCGGGGCGGAGCCGGGCCTGCTCAGGTCAGCCGTGACGCGGAACAGCTCCGTCAGCGGCACCAGCGATCCAGCGTTGGTCTGGTAGACGCTCCCGGGGCGCGGTGGCTCGCGCCTCGTCCGGCGCGTGGGACGCCCGCCGGCCATGACCTCCGAGCAGGTCCGGCATGCCCGGAACCTGCTCACCCGGCCGGAGAACAGCGTCTCCTCCATCGCCCGCCTGCTCGGCGTCAGCCGCTCGACCATCTACAAGTACGTCCCCGAACCGCGACAGGCCGCCCTGCCGTCGAACGGCCAACGGCGCGCACCGAGTTGGAAGCTTATATCCCAGCTCACGGCCTATTTGGCCGCTTGACCACGTTGGTGTACGGCACCTCTACGTGTAGCGGGGCGCCCTTTTTCCGGTGATCTTCCTGGCGGGCGCGCAAAGTAGCGGTGGTGTGTCTCCTCGGGTTTCACTTCGCCCGAGGGAAGAGGCGTTCGACGGCGGAAACCAGGGCGGCGGGCATGCCACTATCCGCTGATTGGCTCACGACCCGCGACGGCGCGCCCGACAGACTGCAGATCCGATCCCGTACGTGAAGGAGTTGTGGTGCAGGTAGCAGTGGTCACCTTCGACGGATTCAACGAGCTTGACAGCTTCATCGCCTCCGCGCTGATCAATCGGTGCCGGAATGACGGCTTGGAAGCCTTCATCACAACGCCGACGCCGGTGGTCACGTCCAGGAACGGCGTCGAGGCGCGCGGGCAGCGGCCGATGGAGTTCGTGACCGAGGCCGACGTCGTACTGATCGGCAGCGGGGTGAAGACGCGGGAAGTGGTCGCCGACGACCGGCTGATCTCCAGGCTGCCGCTCGACCCTTCGCGCCAGCTGATCGGCGCTCAGTGCTCCGGCACGCTGGTCCTCGCGCGGCTCGGGCTGCTGGAGGGCATGCCTGCCTGCACGGACAGGACGAGCCGGCCCTTCGTCGAGAACTGCGGTGTCACCGTGCTGGACGCGCCGTTCCACGCTGAGGGGAACATCGCCACGGCGGGCGGCTGCCTGTCGTCCCAATACCTCGCCACGTGGGTGATCATCCGAACGCTGGGGGAGAACGCCGCCCGCTACGTCCTCGACTACGTGGCCCCGGTCGGCGAGAACCAGCAGACCGTAGAGCGCGCCCTGCGCGCCGTCCGGACAGGCGAGGCCGCGCTGCGCTGAGGCCCGCTGTCAGCGTTGCCGGAGGCGATGACGAAGGTCACCAGCCTGCTCGCGGCTGGTGACCGCAGGCGGTGGGCTCCGGCCTGCGCGAACCTTTGGCGCGACGGTCTCAGGCGACCCAGCGGGGCCGGCCGGCGGCGCTCGAGGGTGGGAGGCCGTCGGCCAGGGCGGTGGCCATCCGGTGTACGGCCTCGCGCAGGGTGTCGGGAGGCAATGTGTAGGGGATGCGGAGGCGTTGTTCGAAGATGCCCGGGTCGGTGGAGAAGTAGGCGCCGCCTTCGATGCGTACGCCGTAGTCCGGTGCGGCTTCGGCCAGCGCCGAGGCGATGGGCTCTCCCAGATCCACCCACAGCGACAGGCCGCCGGGCGGCAGCCGCCAGGTCCACGTCGGGATGCGCTCGGACAGGGCAGCGGCCAGGGCCGCACGCCGCTCGCGCATCTGCTCCAGGCGGTGCGGCAACAGTTCGGCGGCCCGGGGCAGGAGGGCGACGGCCAGGAGTTGGTCCACAACCGAGCCGCCCAGGTCGTTGGCGATCCGCTGGCCGGCGAGCTCGGTCACCAGCTGCGAGGGGGCACGCAGCCAGCCGATGCGCAGGCCGCCCCAGTGCGTCTTGCTCATCGAACCGATGGTGATGACCTGTCCGGCGCCACCGGGGGCGGCGCGGGAGGCGAAGGGCGGCGGGGCGGGAACGTCGAGGGCGAGTTCGCCCAACGTCTCGTCGATCACCAGCCAGGCGCCAGAGCGCTGAGCGGCGCGCAGGACGCGGGCGCGCTCTTGGTCAGGCATGAGGAGGCCGGTGGGATTGTGGAAGTCGGGGATCAGGTAGGCCAGTCGGGGCACCATCTGGCGCAGGGTCGATTCGATGATCTCGATGTCCCAGCCGCTGTCGGTCACCGGCACTGCCACGGGCCGAAGGCGGGCCCGGCGTATGGCCTCAAGAGCGTTCGGGTAGGACGGATTCTCGACCATGACCCGGTCGCCGGGGCGGCACACGAGCCCCAGCACCAGTGTCAGCGCTTGCTGAGCGCCGGAGGTCACCAGGATCTGTTCGGGTACGGTGGCCAGGCCCCGCTGGGTGAAACGCTCGGCGATGGCGGTGCGCAGCTCCGGAAGGCCGTAGGGGTGGTAGCCAGGGGTGTGCGCGTGCTCGGCGAGCTGCGGAGCGATCCGGGCGAGCGCGTCGGTGAGCGTCGACTCCGGCAGGCCGGGGGCTGCCCTGGCCAGGTCTATGGCGGTGTTCGGGAGCGTTAGTGCGCGTGCGAGGCCTTTGGGGGTACGCCCCTCGGGCAGGGCCGTCCAGGTGCCCGAACCCTGCCGGCTGTGCGCGTAGCCGCTCTCACGCAGCAGGTTGTAGACGGCGGTGATGGTGGGGCGGCTGGTGTTCAGAGCGGTGGCCAGTTCCCGCTCGGCGGGCAGTTTGACGTGCAACGCGATCCGCCCGTCCAGGATCAGCGCGCTGATCGCCTGGGCCAGGTGGCGGTAGGCGGGTCTCGTCCCGGCCGGGTCGGGCAGCATGGCGGCGAGCTGTCGGCCCCCCACCCGGTCCACGGGCCGGTACGGGGTCGAGTCGGCCACACCACTCTCCTCGGATTGGCCACGCTGCCGCAGCCAATCATTCCACAGGATCGGCGGAAGAAGGCCTGGTCACGAAGCCCTGACCGCTCGTTTGCGGCCGGTGACACGACGAGATCGCCGTCATGCTGGACCGAATCCAGTGAACCTCACCGGTTGTAGAGCCTGCGTGCCCACAGATAGCTGACCAGGGCGATGCCCGCGCTCCACACAGCCGCCTCCAGGAAGCTGGACCCGGCCGGACGCCCGGCCAGCAGCGCGCGCAGCGTCTCGATGACAGGCGTGGCCGGCTGGTGCTCGGCGAACCAGCCCAGAACGGCCGGCATCGACTCGGTCGGGACGAAGCCGCTGCCGAGGAACGGCAGCAGCATCAGCGGCATCGGCAGGTTGCTGGCCGTGGCCACGTTCTTGGCGACCATGGCGAGCGCGACCGACAGCCAGGTGATCGCGAAGGTGAACATGGCCAGCACACCGACCACGCCGAGCCAGTCCAGCGCCGAGGCGGACGGCCGGAAGCCGATCAGCACGGCCACCAGGGTCACTGCCGCGATCGCGATGAAGTTCTGTACCAGCGCGCCGAGCACGTGCCCGGTGAGCACCGAGACGCGGGCGATGGCCATGGTCTTGAACCGGGCGACGATGCCCTCGGTCATGTCGATGGCCACCGAGATCGCGGTTCCCTGCGCGGCGCCGGCGATCGTCGTGATCATGATGCCGGGGGTGAGGTAGCCGACGTAGGTGGCGCGGTCGCCGCCGATGCCCGCGCCCATGGTGCCGCCTAAGACGTAGACGAACAGCAGCAGGAACACCACGGGGACGCCGGTGTAGGTGAGGATCAGCGTGGGGTAGCGCCAGATGTGTTTGATCTGGCGGCGGGTCATCGTCGCCGAGTCGGTGATCGCTCTCATCGCGAGGGCTCCTGGGTCAGGGTGAGGAAGACGTCGTCCAGGTCAGGGGTGTGCACCGTCAGCTCGGCGACGTCGATGGCATGCGTGTCCAGCCATTCCAGGAGCTTCCTCAGCGTCCTGACTCCGCCGGAGTCGGGGATCTGGACGGTGAGCGCCGCGTCGTTCCTGGAGGTGGCGCCGACGTGGCTCGCCGCCCTGCGGTAGCCGTCGGGGTCGGCGAAGCGCACGACGATGTGGCCGCCGGGGACCATGCGCTTGAGCTCCTCGGGGGTGCCCTCGGCCACCAGCCGGCCCTGGCTGAGCAGCGCGATGCGGTCGGCGAGTTCGTCGGCCTCCTCCAGGTATTGGGTGGTCAGGAAGATGGTCACGCCGTCCTGCTGGACGAGGTCCCTGACGATCTGCCACATGGTGCGGCGGCTGCGGGGGTCCAGGCCCGTGGTCGGTTCGTCGAGGAAGATGAGCTTGGGCGTGCCGACCAGGGTCATGGCGAGGTCGAGCCGGCGGCGCATGCCGCCCGAGTAGGTGGCCGCGGGCTTGCGCGCGGCGTCGGTGAGGTCGAAGCGCTCCAGCAGTTCGCGGGCGCGCGTGCGGCCCTTGGCTCGGCCGAGGTGGAGCAGGTCGGCCATGAGTCGCAGGTTCTCCTCGCCGGTGAGGAAGCTGTCGACCGCGGAGAACTGGCCGGTGACGCCGATCGCGGCACGCACCTTGTCGGGTTCCTTGGCCAGCTCGTGCCCGGCCACCCGGATCTCGCCCGCGTCGGCCTTGATCAGGGTGGACAGGATCTGCACTGTGGTGGTCTTGCCCGCGCCGTTCGGGCCGAGCAGCGAGAAGACGGTGCCCTGCGGGATGGTGAGGTCGATGCCGTCCAGGACGCGGTGGGCGCCGTAGGACTTACGCAGCCCCGTCACCGAGACGAAGGTGCGCATCGCGTTCACCCCCGATCCCAGGTGACGGGCAGGCTGTGCACGCCGTACACCTGCGAGGGGTCGGTGCGCAGCGACACCTCTTCAGCCGGTACGGCGAGCCGCAGCGTCGGGAAGCGGATGAGCAGCGCGGGAAACGCGACCCGCATCTCGACGCGGGCAAGCTGCTGACCGAGACACTGATGGACGCCGTGGCCGAAGGCCAGATGCCCGGCGGCCGAGCGGCGCAGATCGAGCACGTCGGGGTCGGCGAACCTGGCCGGGTCCCGGTTGGCGGCGTTGATCGCGATGATGACCGTGTCGCCCGCCTTGAGCTGCCTACCGCCGAGCTCCACGTCCTCCAGCACGCCGCGCATACCGGTGGCGGCGATCGACAGGTAACGCAGCAGCTCCTCGACGGCGCCGACGGCCAGGTCGGGGTCGCCGCGCAGGGCGGTGAGCTGGGCCGGGTTGCGCAGCAGGGCGAAGGCGCCGAGCGCGAGCATGTTGGCGGTGGTGTCGAGCCCGGCGCCGAGCAGGAAGGCGGCCACGCCGCCGAGCTCCTCGTCGGTCAGGTCGCCGCCGGTGGCCAGGTCGCTGAGCAGGTCGTCGGTCGGCTTGGCCCGCTTGGCGAGCGCGAGCTCCCGCAGGTACGTGCCGAGCTCGACGAAGGCGGCGTACTGCGCCTCAGCGGTCCCGGCGTCCGACAGGACCCGGGTGGAGCTCTGGAACTGATCGCGCTCCTCGTACGGCACGCCGAGCAGCTCACAGATCATCAGCGCTGGAACCGGCTGCGCGAAGACCTCGACGAGGTCGGCGGGCGGCCCCTGCCGCTCCATCGCGTCGAGCCGCTCACGGGTGATCTCGGTGACCCGATCGGTGAGCAGGTTCATCCTGCGGACGGTGAACTTGCCCGCCAGCAGTTTGCGGAAGCGGGTGTGCTGGGGTGCGTCCATGCCGGTCAGGTCGCCGACGGGGGCGGGCGGCAGGTGCCCGCCCGCCAGGGGGTGGTAGTGGGTTTCGTAGCGGGAGCTGAAGCGCGGGTCGGCGAGGATCTGGCGGACCAGGTCGTATCCGGTGATCATCCAGACGCCGGGGGCGCCCTCGGGCGCGGCCAGGCGGGCGATCGGCTGCTCTGCGCGCAGGGCGGTGAGCGAAGGGGCGGGATCGAAGGGACAGGCGGGTGCTCGGTCGAGGGACGGAGTGACCGGCTCGTCGCGATAGTACGTGTTCGACATGATTGAAAGCTACGTTGCTTTCAGAAATGATGTCAATCAATCGATACGCATAAGCGCAGTTCAAAGCCACTATATTGATGCGTTGACGGTGAAGCTGAATGCAATAAAGCGTTGCATTGTATGACGCCGAACGCAATACTGGCGTCATGCCAGAAGGAAGGTTGACCCGGCAGGACCGCCAGCGCATCGCGACCGGCCTGGCCGAAGGCCGCTCTTACGCCGAGATCGCCAGGCGACTGGACCGGCCGACCTCGACGATCAGCCGCGAGGTCGGCCGCAACGGCGGCCCCAGTGACTACCGCCCCGAGCGGGCGCACCAGGCGGCGGCGCGGCGGGCGCGGCGCGGCACCCTGGCCCGTTCGCCCGAGGCCGAACGCCGGGACCGCAAGGTCTTCGAGGTGGAAGAGGAAGCCGTCGAGATGGCGATCGGGATGGGCCTGCCGAAAATGGTGGCGCGCGTGCTCATCAGCCTGTGGCTGAGCGAGGACGGCAGGCTCACCGCGGCTCAGCTGTCGCGCGGGCTGAAGGTCAGTCCCGCCTCGATCTCCATGGCCGTGGGCTACCTGACCCAGCAGGGGCTGATCAGGCGTGAACGCGATCCGCAGCGGCGGCGCGACATCTACGTGGTCGACGACGACGCCTGGTACCACTCGACGGTGATCAGCTCGCGGCAGACGCTCGCGGCGGCGGAGATCACGAAGGCGGCGGGGGAGGCGCTCGGGCTCGACACGCCCGTGGGCCGCCGCCTGGCCAGGGGCGGTGCGTTCCTGGAGCGGATCAGCCTGGACGTTCTGGCGTCGGCCGAACGCTGGCGCGACCTCCCGCCGTCATCCCGCCCTTCGTAGCCAGAGCGTGTGCGCGGCCCAGGCCGCGGCGGCGCCGGCCGCGTACCAGAAGAGGTCGGGCGGGTTGAACGTGCTGCCCAGCAGCGGCCGCAGCACGGCCGGGATCTCCCCGAGCTGGGCGAACTCGATCACCCAGCTCGCCCCGGCCGCCAGTGCCGCCGCCACCCAGGGCCTGACCCTGGGGAGGATCAGCACCACGAGCGTGTAGATCAACACCGTGTAGAGGGCATCGCCCGCGTACTTCGGCACAGGGCCGTCGAACAGCGCGCGCACCCCCAAGCCGGCTGCGACAGTCAGGACGGCTACGCAGAACATGGGCAGTCGGGGCATCGGATCACGTTACTGCCTGAACGGTGAAGCGGACGCATGCCGGCCAAGCAGTCGATGACCTGATCGTTTGCGCGCGGCCTCGCGCGGGGTTAAGCTCGAATGCTTCATTTCAAAAGCAGAGCTCCACACCCCTTCCGGTTAGGAGTATACCACCGAATGACTAATCGTCAAGATAGTCTCGCGGAAGCCCTTGACAGCGAACAGCGCACTGTGGCGTGGCTGTACGGCAGGCTCGACGTCGCCAGGGAGCGGGCGCAGGCGGCGCTGCGTGAGGTGTACGGCAGGGCCTGCGGCACCCGCCAGGCGATGGTCGAGCGCGAGGCGATGGCCTCGGAGCAGGCCAGGAGGCTGGCCCAGCTGAACGCGGTCGAGCGCGGCCTGTGCTTCGGCCGCATCGACGACGCCTCGGGCGCCGGCACGTACGTCGGCAGGATCGGGCTGCGCGACGAGAGACACGAGTCGGTTCTGATCGACTGGCGGGCCCCCGCGGCGCGGCCGTTCTACGTGGCCACGGCCACCGACCCGGGCGGGCTGGTGCGCCGCAGGCACCTGCATCTGAAGGACCGCACGGTGGTCGGCATCGACGACGAGGTGTTCGACCTGGAGCGGATGAGCGACGGTGACCGGCGCGCGCTCGTGGGCGAGGCGGCGCTGCTGGCGGCGCTGCGGCGGGGCAGGACGGGCCGGATGGGCGACGTGGTGGCCACCATCCAGACCGAGCAGGACCGGGTCATCCGCTCCTCGCTGCAGGGGGCGCTGGTGGTGCAGGGCGGGCCGGGCACCGGCAAGACGGTGGCGGCGCTGCACCGGGCGGCGTACCTGCTCTACACCCACCGCGACACGCTCGAGCGGCGCGGTGTGCTGGTGGTGGGGCCCAACCCGATGTTCCTGCGCTACATCAGCCAGGTGCTGCCGGCGCTGGGGGAGACGCAGGTGGTGATGACCACGGTCGAGGAGATGTTCCCGGGAGTGCGGGTGAGCGCGGCCGACACGCCGGCGGCAGCGGTGGTCAAGGGCGACGTGCGGATGGCGGAGGTGGTCGCCCGCGCCCTGGAGCTGCGTCAGGGAGTGCCCCAGGGCGAGCTCGTGGTCGAGCTGGACGGGCTGAGCCTGCGGGTCCCCCGCGAGACCTGCCTGCGGCTGCGCGAGCGGGCGCAGGCGGTGCGCCTGCCGCACAACATGGCACGCAAGCTGTACGTCACCGAGCTGCTCAAGGAACTGGCCAAGGCGGAGGCGCGGGCCCTGGAGGAGTCGCTGCACATCGAGGAGCTGGTCATCGAGGACGAGCCGGAGCTGTCGCAGCCGCTCGACCTGGAGGGTGACCTGGACGAGCTGGATCTGGAGCTGGCCTCGCAGCGGCTGTGGGGCGAGCCGGTCGTACGGCAGGCCGTGGACGAGCTGTGGCCGGAGCTGACGCCGCAGCGGCTGATCTCCGAGCTGCTGTCGTCGTTCGACACGCTGTGGGCCGTGGCGCCGTCGGGCCTGGAGTGGCACGAGCTGCTGCGCTCGCCGGAGGCCGGGTGGACGGTCGGTGACGTGCCGCTGCTGGACGAGGCGGCCGAGCTGCTGGGCGAGGACGACTCCGCCCGCCGGGTGGCGGCCAGGCAGGCCGCGCAGGAGCAGGCTTCGGAGGAGCTGTACGCGCGGGAGGTGCTGCAGTCGACCGGCGTGCTGGAGGAGGGCATCTTCGATCGCGCCGACGTGCTGGCCGAGCGGCACGCCGACGACGGGCTGACGCTGACGACGGCCGACCGGGCGGCGGCGGACCGGACGTGGGCGTACGGGCATGTGATCGTGGACGAGGCGCAGGAGCTGTCGCCGATGGCCTGGCGGATGATCATGCGGCGGGTGCCGGCGAAGTCGCTGACCGTGGTGGGCGACCTGGCGCAGACCGGGTCGGCGGCGGGCGCGCGCTCGTGGGGGGAGGTGCTGGACCCGTTCCTGGCGGGGCGCTGGCGCGTGGAGCGGCTGCTGGTCAACTACCGCACGCCGGTGGAGATCATGGCGGTGGCGGCGGACGTGTTGCGGGCGTTCGCGCCGGACCAGGAGCCGCCGGAGTCGGTACGCGAGGGCGGCGCCCTGCCGCGCGCGGTGCGCATGCCGCCGTCCGGGCTGCCGGGCCTGGTGGCGGAGGAGCTGGCCTTGATCGGTGAGGGCCGGGTGGGCGTCGTTTCCTCTGACGCCCGCCACGCGGAGGTGTCCGCGCTCTTCCCCGACGGGGATCTGGACGCGCCGGTGGTGGCGCTGACGGTGGGCCAGGCCAAGGGGCTGGAGTTCGACGCGGTCGTGGTGGTGGATCCGGCGGGCATCCTGGGGCGGTCGCCGATGGGGGGCCAGGATCTGTACGTGGCGGTGACGCGGGCGACGCGGCGGCTGACGGTGGTGTACGAGGGGGACTTGCCGGAGGTGCTGTCCCGGCTGGCTACGGAATCTACAACGTAAAGGCGCCCGGGTTAGTTCAACCCAGCACTTACGGAAACACCACCCCGACAACGACGTGAACGGCTCGGCGTCATGCGTATGACGCCGAGCCGCCACCGGGCGAACTGAGAGCCTCAGGTGTTGTAGAGCTTGTCGGCCACCGCGCGGATGGTACGGGTGACCTGCTCCAGGGAGCGCAGGGTGTCGGTGTCGAGGTGGTCGAGGATGCGGCGGTAGTGCTCGAAGCCGGCGTTGTTGATCTCCTCGATCAGGTCGGTGCCCGCGGGGGAGAGTTCGACGCGGCGGACGCGGCGGTCCTGGGGGTCCTCGTGCCGGGTGGCGAGGCCCTGGGCGACCAGGCGGTCGACGATGCCGGTGACGGTGCCGAGGCTGACGCCGAGGTGGTGGGCGAGGTCCTGTCCTGAGGCGGAGCCGTTGAGGGACAGGAGCATGACGACGTGGAGTTGTCGGATGGTGAGGTTGGAGGAGAACAAGGGGGATTGGTGCTGGGCGAACAGTCGCCCCATGCCACGCTGTGTTTCGGTGATCCTGCGGATCAAGTCTTCGCGTTCGTCGCTCACGCTCACCTCTCGCTTCCTGAGAAGGTTATCAGGAAAGCTCAATCTGTCTAAATATTCGTCCAAGGCGAAGTGTTAGTCTGGGGCGTACTCTTGGAGGGGACGCCTATGACCGCATTCGCCCGGTTGAGTCTGCTCAACCGCAGCCTTGTGATTTTGGTCGCGGTCGTGATCAGCGCGTTCGGCGCGTTCACGATCCCGCAGTTGAAACAGCAGTTGCTGCCGTCTTTGAGCTTTCCCGGCGCGTTCGTGGTCGCGCCGTTCCCCGGCGCCTCGCCGGAGATCGTCGAGGACCAGGTCACCAAGCCGATCGAGGAGTCCTTCCAGGGCCTGGCCGGCATGGAGCAGATGACCTCGACGTCGAAGGAGGGCCTGGCGCAGATCCAGGTGGCCTTCGAGTACGGCACCGACGTCGAGTCGTCGCTGAACAAGATGCAGCAGGCCATCAGCAGGGTCGCCCTCCCGGACGGGGTGGATCCGCAGGTGGTCGCGGGCAACACCGACGACATCCCGGTGGTGGTGCTGGCGGTGGGCGACGGCGGCGACGAGCGGGCGATGGCCGACAAGCTGCGCCGGATCGTGGTGCCGGAGCTGCAGGGCGTGGAGGGTGTACGGGAGGCTCAGGTCACCGGCACCCGCGACGAGGTGGTGACGATCGAGCCGGACGCCAAGAAGATGGCGGCGGCAGGGGTGTCGGCCTCGCAGATCCCCGACGTGCTGAAGGCGAACGGCACGCCGATCCCGGCGGGCACGCTGACCTCTGACGGCAAGTCGCTGACGGTGCAGGTGGGCGCGCGGGTCGACTCGGTGGCCAAGCTGAAGGACCTGTATCTGACCCCGGCCCAACCGGCGGCCGTCCCCCAGCAGCAGGGTCAGCAGCAGGGCCAGTCCCAGACGCGTCCCCCCACCGGGCAGACGGCGCGGCCGGGTCAGGGGCAGCCGAGCCAGGCGGCCTTCCCGCAGCAGCAGGTCAAGCCGAAGCCGCTCAAGCCGGTGAAGCTGGGCGACGTCGCGGAGATCAAGCAGGGGCTGGCGGACGCGACGACGATCACCCGTACGGACGGCACGTCGAGCCTGGGTGTGTCGGTGACGATGACGCCCGACGGCAACGCGGTGTCGATCTCGCACGACATCAACGCCAAGCTGCCGGATCTGACCAAGGCGCTGGGCGACGGCTCGGACACGGCGGTGTCGGTGGTGTTCGACCAGGCGCCGTACGTGGAGGAGTCGATCCGGAGCCTGACGACCGAGGGCCTGCTGGGGCTGGCGTTCGCGGTGCTGGTCATCTTGGTGTTCCTGCTGTCGGTGCGTTCGACGCTGGTGACGGCGGTGTCGATCCCGCTGTCGGTGGTGATCGCGCTGATCGTGCTGTGGGCGGGCGACTACTCGCTGAACATGCTGACGCTGGGCGCGCTGACGATCGCGGTGGGCCGGGTGGTGGACGACTCGATCGTGGTGCTGGAGAACATCAAGCGGCATCTCGCCTACGGCGAGGCCAGGCTGCAGGCGATCCTGGCGGCGGTGCGCGAGGTGTCGGGGGCGGTGACGGCCTCGACGCTGACGACGGTGGCGGTGTTCGCGCCGATCGCGATCGTGGGCGGCATGGTGGGCGAGCTGTTCGGCCCGTTCTCGGTGACGGTGGCGGTGGCGCTGCTGGCCTCGCTGGTGGTGTCGCTGACGGTGGTGCCGGTGCTGGCGTACTGGTTCCTCAAGACGCCGGAGCTGACGCCGGAGCAGGCGCGCAAGCAGCGTGAGGAGGCCGAGGCCAAGGAGCTGCGCTCGCCGTTGCAGCGGGCCTACCTGCCGGTGCTGCGGTTCGCGACCCGGTTCAAGCTGACGACGGTGCTGATCGGGGTGGCGGTGTTCGTCGCCACGATGGGCCTGGCGGGCGGGTTGCAGACGAACTTCCTGGACTCCTCGGGCCAGAACACGATCTCCCTGTCGCAGAAGATGCCGGTCGGTACGGACCTGGCGACCACCGACAAGGCCGCCCAGAAGGTGGAGGGCGTGCTGAAGGACCTGGACGGCGTGGAGACGTACCAGGTGAACGTGGGTGGCGGCAACGCCATGCAGGGCGGCGCGGTCGGCGGCGGCGCGGACCGGGCGTCGTACTCGGTGACGATCAAGGAGGGGTCCGACGCGGACAAGGTGCAGCAGGTGCTGCGCGACCGCATCAAGGAGCTGTCCGGCGTCGGCGAGGTCACGGTGGGCGGTGCCGGCGGGGGCGGGTTCTCCTCCGACTCGATCGACGTGATCGTGCAGGCGCCCGACGCCGAGACGCTGCGCACGGCGGCCGACACGGTCAAGACCGCGATGGGTGAGGTGTCGGGGCTGCGTGATGTGTCGTCCAACCTGGAGGCCAGCGCGCCGCGGGTCGAGGTCGCGGTGGACCGGGAGAAGGCGGCCGAGCGCGGGCTGAGCGAGGCGCAGGTCGGGCAGTCGGTGGCGCAGGCGTTCCGCGGCGCGCCGCTGGGCCAGATCACCTTGGACGGCCGCGTGAGCGACCTGGTGCTGCGTGGCGCGGACGCGCCGGACGACATCAAGGCGATCAAGGATCTGAAGCTGGCGACCGCGTCCGGGATGGTGAAGCTGTCGTCGGTGGCGGACGTGCGGCAGGTGGCCGGGCCGACGCAGGTGACGCGGATCGACGGTGAGCGTTCGGCGACGGTGTCGGGCAAGGTGACCGACGCGGGGAACCTGGGCAGCGTGACGCAGGCGCTGACGACGAAGCTGAACGGGCTGGCGCTGACCGCGGGCGCCACCTACGAGATCGGCGGCGCGTCGGCGCAGCAGGCGGATGCGTTCTCCGATCTGGGGCTGGCGATGCTGGCGGCGATCGCGATCGTCTTCCTGATCATGGTGGCGACGTTCCGCAGCTTCGTGCAGCCGCTGATCCTGCTGGTGTCGATCCCGTTCGCGGCCACGGGCGCGGTCGGGCTGCTGGTGGCGACCGACACGCCGCTGGGCGTGCCGGCGCTGATCGGCATGCTGATGCTGATCGGCATCGTGGTGACGAACGCGATCGTGCTGATCGACCTGATCAACCAGTACCGCGAGCAGGGCATGGGCGTGGTGGAGGCGGTCGTCGAGGGCGGCCGGCGCAGGCTGCGGCCGATCCTGATGACGGCGGTGGCCACGATCTGCGCGCTGACGCCGATGGCGCTGGGGGTGACCGGGTCGGGCGGGTTCATCTCGCAGCCGCTGGCCATCGTGGTGATCGGCGGTCTGATCAGCTCGACGCTGCTCACCTTGGTGCTCGTTCCGACGCTCTACACGATGGTGGAGCGGGCCAAGGAGCGGATGCGGCGCAAGCCGGCCGAGCCCAAGCAGGAGGAGAAGGTCCTCACTCCGGCCACCTGATCTCGGGTGGCTCTGGCGCCCGTACGGCCCGGTGCCGTGCGGGCGCTCGCGTGTCAATAGACTTGTCCGACGTGACCGCCAAGCCGCGTACACCGCGTATCCCGAATGTCCTGGCCTCCCGTTATGCCTCGCCGGAGCTGGCCCGTCTGTGGTCTCCCGACTACAAGATCGTCGCCGAGCGGCGGTTGTGGCTGGCGGTGCTGCGGGCGCAGGCCGAGCTGGGGGTGGCGGTTCCCGAGGGCGCGATCGACGACTACGAGAAGGTGGTCGACCAGGTCGATCTCGACTCGATCGCGGCCCGCGAGCGGGTGACGCGCCACGACGTGAAGGCGCGCATCGAGGAGTTCAACGCGCTGGCCGGGCACGAGCAGGTCCACAAGGGCATGACCTCGCGCGACCTGACGGAGAACGTCGAGCAGTTGCAGGTGCGCGACAGCCTGCTGCTGGTGCGTGACCGGGTGGTGGCGCTGCTGGCCCGCCTGGCCGGCCTGGCCGTGGAGCACGAGGCGACGGTGATCGCCGGCCGTTCCCACAATGTGGCGGCGCAGGCCACGACGCTGGGCAAGCGGTTCGCCACGGCGGCCGACGAGCTGCTGGTGGCCTACCGGCGGCTGGAGGAGCTGATCGGCCGCTACCCGCTGCGCGGCATCAAGGGCCCGGTCGGCACCGCTCAGGACATGCTCGACCTGCTGGGCGGCGACCGCGGCAAGCTGGCCGAGCTGGAGGGGCGGGTGGCTGCCCACCTGGGGTTCTCCGAGCGGTTCACGAGCGTGGGGCAAGTCTACCCGCGGTCGCTGGACTTCGAGGCGATCAGCGCGCTGGTGCAGCTGGCGGCGGCGCCGTCGTCGCTGGCCAAGACGATCCGGCTGATGGCCGGGCACGAGCTGGTCACCGAGGGGTTCAAGGAGGGTCAGGTCGGCTCGTCGGCGATGCCGCACAAGATGAACACCCGCTCCTGCGAGCGGGTCAACGGCCTGGCCGTGGTGCTGCGCGGTTACGCCTCGATGGCGGGCGAGCTGGCGGGCGACCAGTGGAACGAGGGCGACGTGTCGTGCTCGGTGGTGCGGCGGGTGGCGCTGCCGGATGCGTTCTTCGCCTTCGACGGGCTGGTGGAGACGATGCTGACGGTGCTGGACGAGTTCGGCGCCTTCCCGGCGGTCATCTCCGCGGAGCTGGACCGCTATCTGCCGTTCCTGGCGACGACGAAGATGCTGATGGCGGCGGTGCGGGCCGGGGTGGGCCGGGAGACGGCGCACGAGCTGATCAAGGAGCACGCGGTGGGGGCGGCGCTGGCGATGCGCTCGCGTGGCGCGGCCAACGAGCTGCTGGAGCGGCTGGCCGGCGACGCCCGTTTCCCGCTGGAGCGCGACCAGCTGGAGGGGCTGCTGGCCGATCGGGTGTCGTTCACCGGCGCGGCCGCCGATCAGGTGCGGGAGGTCGCGCAGCGGGTGGGCGAGGTCGTGGCGGCGCACCCGCAGGCGGCCGCGTACCGGCCCGGCGCGATCTTGTGATGGTGCGTGAGCCGGCCGACGCCGCGCAGGTGCGATCGTGTGATGGTCCGTTAGCCGGCCGGCGCGGGGCGGGTGTGATCTCGTGATGGTGCGTGAGCTGACCGATGCCGGGCAGGTGCGCCAGGCGTGCGGCGACGACGACCTGCTGATGTGGGCGGCGCAGGGCCTGCGCGGGGGAGCGCGGGCGTGGGCGCTCGGCGACGCGGTCGTGGCCGCCGCGCCGGGCGCGTCGCGGCGCGACCGGCTAGCCGTGTGGGGCGGCGTCTCGTGCGCGGTGGAGCTGGTGGGCCACGCGCTCGCCGAGCTGGGGCCCTCCTACCGGCCGTTCGGGGAGCGGGAGCTGGTGGGCGAGGTGACGGCGAAGCTGGACGGGCTGGAGCCGGCCGGGACGTTCTCCTGGATGAGCCTGCCCGCTCTGCGGGGGCCCGCTCCTGATGGGGTGGGCTGGCTGGAGCCGGCCGCCGACGCGGAGGTCACGGCGCTGCTGGCGGCCGATGCGCCCGATTCGTACGCGGTGCCCGGCGTGTCCGGGGTGAGCCGGTGGGCGGGCGTGCGGGTGGAGGGTGAGCTGGCGGCGGTGGCGGCGGACGCGTGGTCGGCGCCCACCGTGGGCCTGCTGGCCGGGGTCGCCACCCGGGCGCGGTTTCGCGGCCGGGGGCTGGCCGAACGGGTGTGCCGGTGGGTGTCGCGCGAGCTGCTGGCCGGCTACGGGCGGGCGGCGCTGATGGTGGACGACGGGAACGCGGCGGCCATCACCGTCTATGAGCGGGTCGGCTACCGGCGGCGGCGCGTGCTGGCCTCCCGCGTGACTGCCTGAACGGAAACCCCGGCCGCCGCCTCTCGGGCCGGCCGCCAGGCCACCCGCGACAACGTCCACGCCTTCTGGGCCAAGATGGCCGCCGACGGGCTCCTGCCCGCCGGCCACGATCTGGACTGGCTGACCGACACCAGCGCCGTGCTGGTGCACACCGAGACGTACCTGCTCGCCCGCGACATGATCGGCTGGGATGCCGACGGCTACGAACGCTGGCTCACCGCCACCCTCACCCACCTGCTCGCCGCCGGGACGCCCCCGGGCGGACCTTGATGACGCGTCCGGAAAATCGGGTGAGGTTCGGACGGCGCTGCGGCACAGTTGACGGGGTGATGTCCGATTTTGTGCCAGGTATTGAGTTGTCGCGCGCCTTTTATGGCGAGGTGGTGGCGCCCTTGGTGCCCGGGGTGGCGCACAGTGCGGCGTTGATCGGGCCCGGGTCGGAGGTGCTGGAGTTCGACACCGCCCGCTCGGCCGACCATGACTGGGGGCCGCGGGTGCTGGTGTTCGTGGCCGCGGAGTCGGTGGCCGAGGTGCGGGCGAAGGTGGCGGCAGGCCTGCCGGAGCGTTTCTGCGGTTTTCCGACCGTGTTCGGTTACCACGGCAGTGTGCAGCCCGGGGTGACGGTGACGGAGCTGGGGGCGTGGCTGGTGGAGCGGCTGGGCTTCGACCCGCGGGGCGGGGTGTCGCTGCTGGACTGGCTGTCGGTGCCGTGGCAGAGCCTGGCCGAGGTGACGGGGGGCGAGGTGTTCCATGACGGGCTGGAGGGCGGTGCCCTGGAGGCGGCCAGGGCGGCGCTGCGCTGGTATCCGCCGGATGTGTGGCGGTATGTGCTGGCGTGTCAGTGGCGGCGGATCGCGCAGGAGGAGCCGTTCCCCGGGCGGTGCGGCGAGGTGGGCGACGAGCTGGGTTCGGCCGTCGTGGGGGCGCGGCTGGCGCGTGAGGTGATGCGGCTGGCGCTGCTGCTGCGGCGGCGCTACCCGCCGTACGCGAAATGGCTGGGCAGTGCGCTGGCGCGGCTGCCGGGCTCGGCGGAGCTGGGGGAGTGCCTGGGGGCGGCGGTGGCGGCGCGCTCCTGGCGGGAGCGGCAGGAGGGGCTGTCGGGCGCGTACGCGCGGGTGGCGGCGCTGCAGAACCGGGTGGCGCTGGCCGAGCCGCTGGACGGTCGGGTACGGGGCTTCTTCGACCGGCCGTTCGAGGTGATCGGGGGTGACCGGTTCGCCGAGGCGTTGATGGCGGCGGTGTCGGATCCGGTGATCCGGGACCTGCCGGTGGTGGGGTGTGTGGATCAGCTGTCGGACTCGACGGACCTGCTGGTGCAGCCTGGGCGGGCGCGGCGGGTGACGGCGGCGGCGCTGGGCCTCGAAGGTTAATGATCTACATTGTAAAGGGCGTGGGTTGATGCGATTTCCGCTTCACTCCCTTCAAAACCCTTAGCTGACGAGCGAGGAGGCCAGCTCCTCGACGCGGACGCGCCAGGCGCTGAGGGTGGTGGTGTCGCCGGTGTGGGTGACGATGAGGCGCGCGCCCTGGCCGGTGCCTTGGGTGAGCTCCCAGCGGACGGGGCCGGTCGGCGTGTCGTACTCCAGGAGTTTGGCGGTCTCGATCCGGGTGACCGCTCCCGTCTGGAGGCCGGGTGTGGTGAAGGGCGCGGGTGGCGGGGCGCCGATGGTGGCGCGCAGGGCGAGGATGCAGGTGTGCCAGCCGGTGGCGAAGCTGGCGGCGCCGTGGTGGTCGGTAAAGGTGTGGGTGAGGGTGAGGATGCTGGCGGTGGCGCCGTCGGGGCGGATCTCCCAGCGCAGTTCGTCGTCGCCCCAGGTGTGGGCGAAGACGTGGGGTGGGTCGTTTTCGGTGATGTGTCCGTCGGGGCCGAAGCCGTAGGTGATGTGGTCGCCGTCGATGGTGACGGTGGCGGGGAACCAGTGGGCGAGGTGCCGGGGGTCGGTGATGGCGCGCCAGACTTTTTCGGGTGGGTGGGGGAGGCGGCGTTGCATGTGCAGGGTGGTGCGGCCGTCGGGGTGGAGGGTGAGGTTGTCGGTCATTGGTCGTCTTCCATGGTGTCGAGGTGTTGTTCGAGTCGGTCGAGGGTGTGGTTCCAGAGTTTGCGGTAGGGGGTGAGCCAGGCGTCGATTTCGGCGAGGGGGGCGGGGCGGAGTTCGTACCAGCGGCGTTGGGCGTCTTTGCGGACGGTGACGAGTCCGGCTTCGCGGAGGATGCGGAGGTGTTTGCTGGTGGCGGGTTGGGTGAGTCCGAGGTGGTGGGTGATGTCGCCGACGCTGCGGGGGTGTTGGAGGAGGAGGTCGAGGATGTGGCGGCGGTTGGGGTCGGCGAGCACGTCGAAGCGCATGGCTCGTTGATATACCTTCCTGGTTATATGCCTGCAAGGGCATGTAGCTAGGTGGTGCGGCGGGCGTTGGGGGTGTGTCTTCGGCGGGGGTGTGGGAACACTACGTAGGTACTCGAAATAGGTACCTAAGTGGGGATTTCTCACCTCTTTCTTGGCGGATACGTGAGGCAGTCTGGAACGTGAAGGAATCGGCTGGATGTGAGGAACGGGGGAATCGCACCATGTGTACGCACCAGCCTCCCTGTCCTCCCGCGGACGCCATCGACCATCATGCCGCGCGCCTGGTGGCGTACCACCCGGAGCAGGGATGGGGACTTCTGTGCAACGGAGTCGTCTTCTTCGACGACACGGGCGAGCTGCTGCCCGACGGCCGCAGCGTCGTCCCCGCACTGAGCGGCAAGGCCGCATGAACGTAGCTCCGGCGTCGTGGACGTTCGCGTCCCGGACCTGCTCGGTCTTCAAGGCCCGGCAGGCGGCACGCGCCCAGCTCGCGGAGTGGGGGCTGCACCAGACGTGCGAGTTCGCCGAGCTGCTGGTCAGCGAGCTGGTCACCAACGCGGTGCGGCACGCGTGCGGGATCGTGCGCCTGAACCTGTCGGCCGCCGACGGGCTGCTGCGCTGCGAGGTCGAGGACTCCAGCCCCCTGCCGCCCCGCCCGCGCGCGGCCGCCGCCGACGACGAGGGGTCGCGCGGGCTGCTGCTGGTGGAGGTGCTGTCGTCGGGCTGGGGCAGCGTCCCGACGGGCCGGGGCAAGGTCGTCTGGTTCGAGCTGCCCGTGCCCGTACCGGCCGCATTGAACGCCTGAACTGGGGCGGGGCCCGGGGCGTCGCGTCAAGACCCACCGCGCCACCCCGCGCCCCGTCCCCCTCCCTCACGGATCCACGAGTCCTGTGGTGCGGCCGCGTCAGTGCTCACTTGGCGGCGGTGCGAGCCGGGGGGCGGGTGAGGTCGTGGACGGCCGCCTGCCGGAAACGATGAGGCGCGGTGCCGTCGCTACCAAGCATATGCTTGGGGCGCTTCTCCTCCTGGGCCGGGCCAGATGTCGTCGAGTTCCCGGAGTGTTCCGTCGGAGAGGGAGATCTCGGGCGCCCGCCGGCTGCCGCTGAGCTGCTCGGTGGTGCGCGGACCGATGATCGTGGCGGTGACGACGGGATGGTGCAGCAGCCAGGCCAGCGCGACGTCGGCGGGTTCCTCCCCGAGGTCCGCGCAGAGAGCCTCGTAGCGTTCGAGCTGGGAGCGGTGCTGCTCGATCTGCCGCCGCACCTGCTCGCTGGTGCGGCGGCCTTGTTCCGCCTTGCGCAAGACGCCGCCGAGGAGGCCGCCGGCGAGGGGGCTCCAGGGGATGAGGCCGATGCCGTAGTAGCGCAGCGCCGGGATCACTTCGAGTTCGACGGTCCGGGCGGTCAGGTTGTACAGGCTCTGCTCCGACACCAAGCCGAGGAGGTTGCGCGCGGTGGCGGCGTTCTGCGCGGTGGCGATGTCCCAGCCGGCGAAGTTGCTGCTGCCGATGTAGGTGACCTTGCCCTCGCGTACGAGCTGCTCCATCGCCTGCCAGATCTCCTCCCACGGCGTGGAGCGGTCGACGTGGTGCATCTGGTAGAGGTCGATGTGGTCGGTCTGGAGCCGGCGCAGGCTGGCCTCGCACGCGCGGCGGATGTGGTACGCCGACAGGCGCCGGTCGTTGGGGCCGGTGTCCATCGGCTGATACACCTTGGTCGCCAGGACGATCCGGTCACGCCGGGTGCGGTCCTGGGCGAGCCAGCGGCCGATGATCTCCTCCGAGATGCCGTAACCCTTGTCCATGTCCGGGGACTGGGGACCGCCGTACACGTCGGCGGTGTCGAAGAAGTTGATCCCCGCCTCCATGGCCTGGTCCATGATGTCGAAGGAGGTGGGCTCGTCGGTGGTCATGCCGAAGTTCATCGTGCCCAGGCAGAGCCGGCTGACCCGAAGGCCGCTCCGGCCCAGATGCTGGTGGTCCATGTCGATGGTCGCTCTCTTTGTGTCGTCGGCCGGAGAGTCACCACTACCCATCAAAAGCGCTGGTCAGGCTGGGTGGAAGGCGCCAGGGTGGTGGTGTCGATGACGAAGCGGTAGCGCACGTCGGAGGCCGGCGCGGCGTAGGCATGGACACGCATGAAGACTGCTCCTTTGGTACGGGCCCGCTCCCGAGGACTTGCGGGCCCGGGCGAGACGGCCACGACCCATGCCGCTGGGCGGCGTGTGCCTGGCCGTGTCAGCCGGGCCGTGGGGATGGTGAGGTCAGGGCGTCAGCAGCACCTTGATGGCGCGGCGCTCGTCCATGGCCCGGTAGCCGTCGGCGGCCTGGTCGAGGGGCAGGGTGAGGTCGAAGACCCGGCCGGGGTCGATCTCCCCGTTCATGATCAGGCTGATGAGCTCCGGCAGGTACTGGCGCACCGGGGCCGGGCCGCCGTGCAGGTGGACGCCGGAGAAGAACAGCTCCTCGCCGGGCAGGTCCACGCCGTGGGGGACGCCGACGTAGCCGACGTGCCCGCCGGGACGGGTGGCGCGGATGGCCTGCATCATCGCCTCGCGGGTGCCGACGGCCTCGATGACGGAGTGCGCGCCGAGCCCGCCGGTCAGCTCTTTGATCTTCGCGACGCCGTCGTCACCGCGCTCGGTGACGATGTCGGTGGCGCCGAACTCCAGGGCGAGCTTCTGCCGTGAGGCGTGACGGCTCATGGCGATGATGCGTTCGGCGCCCAGCTGCCTGGCGGCCAGGATGCCGAGCAGGCCGACTGCGCCGTCGCCGACGACCGCGACCGTCTTGCCGGGCCCGGCCTCGGCCGCGACGGCGGCGAACCAGCCGGTGCCGAGCACGTCGGAGGCGGCCAGCAGGCTCGGGATCTGCTCGGCCGTCGGCTGGGCCCCGGTGGGGACGAGGGTGCCGTCGGCGAGTGGCACGCGCAGCCGTTCGGCCTGCGTGCCGATCATCCCCATGGGTACGGCGTGCACGCAGCGGCTCTGGTATCCGGCCTGGCAGATCTCGCAGGTGCTGTCGGAGGCGAAGAACGATCCGACCACGAAGTCGCCGACCTTGATGTCGTTGACGGCCGGGCCGATCTCCTCCACGACGCCGACGTATTCGTGCCCCATGGGCGTGGGGCCGTGGATCGGGTCGAGGCCGCGGTAGGGCCACAGGTCGGATCCGCAGATGCAGGCGGCGGCCAGGCGGATGATGGCGTCGGTCGGTTCGACGATGGCCGGGGCCTGGCGCTCCTCGACGCGGACGTCGCCGGGAGCGTGCATGATGACTGCGCGCATGGTGAGGTTCTCCAGGTTTCGAGTGGATCTGTGGTGGTCTTCTTGCGCCGGTGGTGGGGTCAGCCCGCCCGCGCGTCGGTGAGCGGTCGTTCGGGCGCGGTTCGGGGGCGGCGACGGGTCATGAGGGTCGCGTAGGCCACCGCCGCGAGGGCGACCGAGACGACGGTGACGATGCCGAGTGGCAGCATGGTGGCCGCCCCGGCGAGGCCGACGAACGGCGCGGACAGCCCGCCGAAGGCGAAGCGTGCCATGCCGAGCAGCGATGACGCGGTCCCGGCCATCTGCGGGTAGCCGGCCAGGGCCAGCGTCGTCGCCGGCGGGGTGGTGACGGCGACGCCGCTGACCATGACCAGCAACGACATGATCACCGCGGCCAGCGGCAGTGTCAGTAGCCCGCTGGCGAGCAGGCCGAGCGCGCCGACGGCGCACATGGCCAGGCCCGCCACGAGCGTGCCCGTCACGCTCCACCGTTCGCTGCTGCGCCCGGCGAGGTAGCCGAACGCCATGAACCCGGCCGAATTCAGCCCGAACGCCATCGCGTACTGCTGCGGAGACAGCCCGTAGATGCCCTGCAGCACGTACGTGGCCCCGGCCAGGTAGGCGAACAGGGCGGCGTTGACGCATCCCTGCAGCAGCACCGCGCCGCTGAAGGCGCGGTCCGACAGCAGCCGGCGGACGTCCCGCCCGGTCTGCGCGAATCCGCCCGTCGTACGGCGGTGGGCCGGCAGCGTCTCCCGGTAGCCGGACGCGATGACCGCGAGGATGACCGCGCCGATCACGGCCAGGGACACGAACAGCCCGCGCCAGTCGGTGATCCTGGCCAGTTGCCCGCCCAGCAGGGGTCCGACGATGGCGGCCAGGCCGCCGAGCACGGTCATGCGGCCGTAGTAGCGGATGAGCCGCCCGCCGGAGTAGAGGTCTCGTCCGGCGGCCTGCGCGATCACGATGCCGGCGCCGCCGGCGAGCCCCTGCACCAGACGGGCGCCGATGAGCAGTTCGATGCTCGGACTCGCCGCGCACAACACCGAGGTCGCGATGTAGGCGGCCACGCCGGCGTACAGGGGCCGGCCGCGGCCGAAACGGTCCGACAGCGGCCCGGCGATGAGCTGTCCGAGCGCCAGGCCGATGAGGCAGGCGGTGACGGTCAGCTGCGCCGTCGACGTCCCGGCGTCCAGCTCGATCGTCAACGCCGGCAGCACGGGCAGGTACAGGTCCATCGACATGGGGCCGAATATGGTCAGCAGGAGCAGCAGCGCCGGCAGCAGCCGGCAGACCGGACGTGACGCGGGTGGAGATGGATGGAGCACCACACCAGTGAAAGGCGTCCAGCGCCAGAGCGGGAGTCTCTGTCGATGGGTGTACTGACAGGGCACCCCAGAGCCTGCCGGACCCCCTCTACGCTGGGATTATGGACAATCGCCGCGAGGTTCGCGAGTTTCTCACGTCGCGACGGGCCAAGGTCACCCCCGAGCAGGCCGGCCTCCCCGCCGGGCTCAACCGGCGCGTGCCCGGCCTGCGGCGCACCGAGGTCGCCATCCTGGCGGGGGTGAGTGTCGAGTACTACGCCAAGCTCGAACGCGGCGCGATCGCCGGCGCGTCCTCATCGGTCCTGGAGGCGATCTCGCGGGCGCTGCGCCTCGACGACACCGAACGCGCGCACCTGTTCGACCTGGCGCGCGCCGCCGACGGCATCCCCGCATCCGGCCGCCCGCGCCGCCGCCCGACCCGGCAGAGCGCCTCCCGCCCCAGCCTGCACTGGGCCCTGGACGCCATCACCGACGGCATCGCCTTCGTCCGCAACCCGCGCCAGGACCTGCTGGCCACCAACGCGCTCGGCCGCCGCTTCTACTCGCCCGTGATCGGCGACGGCGGCCGCACCCCCAACCTTGCCCGCTTCCAGTTCCTCGACCCCGCCTCGCGCGCGTTCTACCCCGACTGGGAGCTGTTCGCCGAGATGTGTGTCGCGATCATGCGCGCGGAAGCCGGCCGCGATCCCCACGATCGCGCCCTGCAGGACCTGGTCGGCGAGCTGTCCACCCGAAGCGAGACGTTCCGCGCGCTCTGGGCCGCGCACGACGTGCGCACCCACGGGACAGGGACGAAGCGCTTCATCCACCCCGAGGTCGGCGAACTCGTCCTCGCCTACGAAGAACTCGCCATCACCGCCGAACCCGGGCTGGTTCTCCTGATCTACACCGCCGAGCCCGGATCGCCCTCCGCCGAACGCCTGCGCCTGCTGGCCTGCCTGGCCGCCGAGCAGCCGGCGAACACCGGCGACGAAGCAGCCACCAGCCGCACGCGATAGCGCTGAGCCGGGCGGGACGCACACCGTTGACCTAAAGGTCAACCGGGCCGCCGTCAAGGCCGAGACGCCGTTACACCATGCGATGGCCAAAACTTGTTGTGGGTTCTTGACCGTGCTCGTCTGGGATAACGGCCGCGACATAACCTGGACCACGTGGGATGCGGTCCGATGCAGACCCGCCGGCCGCATCGCGGAAGGCGCCAATGACAACGGTGACGACCGGCACCTACCGGGGACAGCCCAACGGTGGGCTGCCCGCCGAGGTGACGAGTTTCGTGGGGCGTCGGCACGAGGTGGCCGAGGTCAAACACCTGCTGTCCTCCTCCAGGGCCGTGACGCTCACCGGCGTCGGCGGAGTCGGCAAGACCCGCCTGGCCCTGCGCGTCGGCCAGGAGGTACGGCGCGCCTTCCGCGACGGCGTGTGGCTGGCCGAACTGGCCGAACTGGACTGCCCCGGCATGCTCGCCCAGGCCGTGGCCGAGGCCCTGGAGATCCGCGACCACACCGGCGACCCGCCCATGCGGGTCCTGACCCGCTACCTGCGCGACAAGCAGGCCCTGCTCATCCTCGACAACTGCGAGCACATGGTCGGCGAATGCGCCGTACTCACCGAGACGCTCCTGCGCGCCTCACCCGACCTGCGCGTGCTGGCCACCAGCCGGCAGCCGCTCGGCATCGGCGGCGAGCAGGTCGTGCCCGTGGCGCCGCTGCCGCTGCCCTCCTGCGAGCTGCCGGCGCCGCCGCTGGAGACGCTGGTGAAACAGGACGCCGTACGGCTGTTCGCCGAACGCGCCCGTTCCGTGCTGCCGACGTTCACCGTCGATGAGAACAACCGCGACGTCGTCACCCGCATCGTGCACCTGCTCGACGGACTGCCGCTCGGCATCGAACTGGCCGCCGTCCGGCTGCGCGCCCTGTCGGCCCAGCAACTGCTCGACCGGCTCGATGACCGCTTCCGCCTGCTGACCTCCGGGTCACGGGCGGTGCTGCCCCGGCACCAGACGCTGCGGGCACTGATCGATTGGAGTTACACGCTATGCCTGGAAGAAGAGCGCCTGCTGTGGCAGCGGGCCTCGGTCTTCGCCGGGGGACTGGACCTGGAGGCGGCCGAGACGGTCTGCAGCGGGGACGGCATCGCCCGCCAGGACGTGATCGACCTGGTGATCGGCCTGGTCGACAAGTCCGTGCTGATGCGAGAAGACCACCCGGGCGGCGTACGCTACCGCATGCTGGAAACGCTGCGCCAGTACGGACGCCAGCGCCTGGCCGGCTCCGGCGGCGAGGCGGGCCTGCTGGCACGGCACCGTGGTTATTACCGCGACCTCGCCGCGCAGGCGCGGGCGGAGCTGTTCGGCCCCCAGCAGATCGCCTGGTTCGGCCGGCTTCAGAAGGAGCACGCCAACCTGCGGGCCGCCCTCGACAGCTGGCTGAGCACGCCGCGCGAGGACCACGCGGCGCTGAACATGGCCGGCGATCTGCTGTACCACTGGATCACCAGTTATTACCTGGGTGAGGGACGCGACTGGCTGAAACGGGCGCTGGCCGCCGACACCGAACCCAGTGCGGCGCGCGCCCGCGCGCTGTGGGCCGCCAGCTGGCTGGCGGTCATCCAGGCCGACCGCCCCGCCGCCACCGCGATGCTGGACGAAAGCCGCCGTATCGGGGAGCAGCTGCACGACGAGCCGGTCCTGGCCTACGTGGCGCTGTTCTCCGGGATGGTGGCCATGTGCGAGGGGCGAACGGAGGCCGCGATCGAGCTATACAGGGACGCCCTGGCCCGCCACCGCCGAAACGGCGACCCGGTGGGGATCGCGCTGTCGCTCATCCGGCTGACGCTCGCCCACTCGTTCCTGGGTGACTCCTCGCGCGCCATCGCGGCGGGCGAGGAGTGCCTGTCGGTGTGCGACGCCCACGGGGAGGGCTGGCACAAGGCGTACACGATGATGGCGCTCGGCGTGGAGGTATGGCGGCAGGGCGATCTGGCCCGCGCCGCCGAACTGGAGAAACAGAGCCTGACCTTCAACCGCTCCCTCGGTGACCGGCTCGGCGCCGGCCTCAACATCGAGGTGCTGGCCTGGATCGCCGCCAGCCAGGGCCACCACCAGCGGGCCGCGCGCCTGCTCGGCATCCTGGAGACGATGTGGAGCCCGATCGGGGCGCCGCTGTCAGGGTATGGGCACCTGGCCCGCTACCACGACGAATGCCAGGCGGCGATGCGTCAGGAGCTGGGGGATACGGCGTTCGAGGCGGCCGTGCGGCGCGGCGCCGGCATGCCTGTCGACGAGGCGCTCGCGTACGCGCTGCAGGAGGACAAGCCCGGACGGGTGGCCAAGGGGGAGACGCCGCCGCTGACGCGCCGCGAGACGGAGATCGCCGAGCTGGTCGCCCAAGGGCTGACGAACAGGGAGATCGCGGCGTCCCTGGTGATCGCCCAGCGGACCGCCGAAGGTCACATCGAGCACATCTTGACCAAGCTGGGATTCAATTCGCGGGCGCAGATCGCGGTGTGGGTGGGGGAGCGCGCCCGAGCCGACGGCCAGTGACGTGCCCGTCAGGAAGGCGGAACCGGTCTGGCCGGTTCCGCCCGTCGTTTCTCGTAGGTGTCAGAACGGCAGCGGCCGCCCTGACGGGGTCCGCAGATCCATCGTGCTCTGAGCAGGCCGGCGTGGCCGCTTGGACGTGCGGATCCTGATCTGGCGCACGATGCGTCATTCCTTTCGATCGGTTCGGTCCGGGTGGGCGTGCGGGCAGTCCCGCTCCGATGTGACGAGCTCGAACCACACGACCTTGCCGGCGATCCCCCAGCAGCACACCAGGTGCCCCAGCAGCGTGACGTGCCGCGGCTGCGCGGCTGTGGCCGCGGCCTGGGCACTGACGTCCTCCACCTCGCCCCGCAGCAGGCCTTCCTCCACCCAGAGCGCGAGCCTGATCTTGTCGGTGGCGTGCCGCAAGGCGTCGGTGACGAGCTCGTTGACCAGCCGGTCAACGTCCTCGGCTTGCTCTTGCAACCCCCACGCGGCCAGCCGGACGGCGGTCATCCGCCGCGCGCTGGGCACCGCCGAAGGCCGTGCCGACAGCAGCCACGAGACGGCGCGGTCCTGCTTCGTCAACCCGGCGCGAACGGCCAGGCCGTCTGCCACGGCCAGAAGCCCGTTCCACGTCACCATCCGCAGCGCGGGTTGGTCCGGGACGACGCTCTGCTCGACTTGCGGCTGCAACATGGCTGGCACTTATCTCCCCTCCCCGTTCGGCGCATGTGTACAGAACACGCATCCAGCTTGCTGGACCACGCCAAACACCGAGACGGGATAAATCCCCATATGGGTACCTATTCGACTACGGGTACGTGTAGGTACCCCCGGCCTAGGTAACCCATCGGCCCCACACCGCCCGATGCCCCGGCGAAGAGATCCCTTACCAGCCGCCCGGCGGTGGCGGATACTACGGGGATGCGCTTGCTGGAGCGGGAGTCGTCGTTGGCGTCGCTGGCCGAGTACGCGGCCGAGGCAGGGCGCGGACAGGGGCGGCTGGTCCTGATCGCGGGCGAGGCAGGCGTCGGCAAGTCGGCGCTGGTCGAGCACTTCCAGCAGGACCTGCCGGCGGCGCGATGGTCGTGGGGCGCCTGTGACGGACTGTTCACCCCGCGCCCGCTGGGGCCGCTGTTCGACCTGGCCGAGCAGCTCGGCGGCCCGCTGCTGGAGCTGTGCCGCGCCGGCGCCGGACGCGAGGAGCTGTTCCGGGGGCTGCTGCGCGAGATCGGCGACCCGGCCAGGCTGGACGTGGTCGTGGTGGAGGACGTCCACTGGGCCGACGAGGCCACCCTCGACCTGCTGCGCTTCCTCGGCCGGCGGCTACGCGACAGCGCGCTGCTGCTGCTGGCCACCTACCGCGACGACGGCCTTTCGGCCGCCGATCCGCTGCGCGTCACCCTGGGCGATCTGGCCTCGCAGCGCTCGACCAGGCGCATCGGCCTGGCGCCCCTGTCCACGCGGGCCGTACGCGAGCTGGCCGGCGGCAGCGACGCCGACGCCGGCGCGCTGCACCGGCTGACCGGCGGCAACCCGTTCTACGTGACCGAGGTCGTCCAGGCCGGCATGCACGAGGTTCCGGGCTCGGCCCGGGACGCGGTGCTGGCGCGCGCCGCGCGCCTGAGCGGCGCGGCCCGCCAGGTGCTCGACGTCGCGGCGCTGATGGGCACCCGGGTGGAGTGGCGGCTGCTGGAGGCGGTGACCCCGTGCCCGGCCCCGGCCGTGGACGAGCTGCTGGCGTGCGGGCTCCTCACCGGCGACGGCGAATGGCTGCGTTTCCGCCACGAGATCGCCCGGCTGGCGGTGGAGGGGGCGCTGCCCGCCCGCCGCGGCCGCGCCACCCACGGACTGGTCCTGGCCGCTCTTGCCGCGCTGGGCTGCGACGACGACGCCCGGATGGCCTTCCACGCCGAGGCCGCGGGCGACGCCGCCGCGGTCCTGCGCCACGCGCCCGCCGCCGCCCGCCGCGCGGCCTGGCTGGCCTCCCACCGCGAGGCGGCGGCCCAGTACCGGCGAGCCCTGCGCTTCGCCGCCGACACCGGGGCCGACGCCGCGACCGTGGCCGAGCTGTGCGAAGAGCTGGCCGACGAGGCGGCCCTGCTCGACCAGTGGCAGGACGCGGCCGAGGCCTGCGAACGCGCGCTGACGCAGTGGCGCCAGGTAGGCGAGCGGCTGCGGGAGGGCAGCGCGCTGCGCCGGCTGTCGCGCATCAAGTGGAACCTGTGCCACGGCGAGGTCGCCGCCGCCGAGGCCGCCGTGGCGGTCCTGGAGCCGCTCGGCCCCGGCATCGAACTGGCCTGGGCGTACGCCACGCTGGCCAACCACCGGATGCTGCGCTACGAGCACGACCTGGCCGAGCCGCTGGCCTTGCGCGCGCAGGAGCTGGCCGAGCCGCTCGGCGCCACCGACGTGCTCAGCGACGCCCTCAACACCCGGGCCGCGTGCGCCTGGATACGCGGCGGCGCCTGGGAGGAGCAGATGCGCCGCGCGCTCGAGGTCGCCCTGGCCGGGCGGCACCAGGACCAGGCGGGCCGGGCCTACACGAACCTGGTCGCCATGCACAGCGGCCGGCGCCGCTTCGCCGAGGCGGAACGGTGCGCGGCCGAGGGCATCGCCTACTGCGACGAGCACGACCTGCCCACGTACGGCACCTGCGTGCGCGGCGAGCAGGCCACCATCATGGAACGCACCGGACGCTGGGAGGAGTCGCTGGCCATCAGCGCCGCCATCCTGGCCACGGTGGGCCGCTCCCCGTCCAACCGCATGTGCACGGTACGCAGGATCGGCTCGGTCCTGGCCCGTCGTGGCGAAGGCGGCCTCTGGCCGCACCTCGACGAGGCGGCCGAGCTGGCCGACCGCACCGGCGAGCCGCAGCAGATCGTCCCGGTGCGGCTGACCCGCGCCGAGGCGTACTGGCTGGAGGGCAGGACGGGCCAGGCGCGGCGCGAGGCGGAGCTGGCCTGCGACGTGGCCGCCACCGCCGACGCCTGGGAACGCGGCGCGGTCGCGGTCTGGCTGGCGCGCACCGGCTCCCCGCGCATCCCGCACGGGGTGTTTCCCGAGCCGTACCGGCTGGAACTCGGCGGCGACCCGGCCGGGGCGGCGCGGGCCTGGAGCGAGCTGGGCTGCCGCTATGATGCCGCGCTGGCCTTGTCCGGCGCGAGCGGCGAGCCGGAGCTGCGCGAGGCCCTGCGCATCCTCACCGACCTCGGCGCCCTGTCCGCGGCGCGGATCGTCAGGGGGCGCCTGCGCGGGCTCGGCGTCCGCTCGCTGCCGGCCGGGCCGCGCGCGGCCACGCGGGAGCATCCCTCCGGGCTGACCCGGCGCGAGCGGGAGGTGCTCGACCTGCTCTGCGCGCAGCACACCAACGCCGAGATCGCCGCCAAGCTCTTCATCTCCGTCAAGACGGCCGGCCACCACGTCTCGGCGATCCTCGCCAAGCTGGGCGCGCCCAGCCGCGCCGCCGCCGCCGACCAGGCCGTCCGCCTCGGCCTGACCGAGGCGGACGCCACCGCCGACGCCTGAGCGCGCGCACCTCCCGCACGGAAATCTAGGGAACGCGCGGCGCAACATAGGCAACCGCTCCCGATCCGGCTCCCCGGCCTGCGTCCCTACGGTTGGCGGGACTCACCACGGAACGGGAGGCCGGCATGCCGCTCTACATGGACGTCCACACCATCGCCCAGGGCGTCGCGATGGCCGACGTCGTCCAGGCGCACCAGGCGGACCTGCAGCATCAGGGCCGCCACGACGTCAGCTACCTGCGCTACTGGGTCGACGAGAGCCAAGGCACGATCTTCTGCCTGGTCGAGGCGCCTTCGGCGGAGGCGGCCGCGGCGGTGCACCGCGAGGCCCACGGGCTGGTGGCCGACCAGATCTTCCAGGTGCAGGAAGGCAGCTGACACGCCGCAGCGCCCTCACGTAACGGATCGAAAACCCCTCAACAGGAAGCGAGAAAACGCCCATGAACCAGATCCTCTCCGGCCGCGCACGACGCTCGACCGCGCCGCTGCTGCTGGCCGCGGCGATCGCCACGGCGATCTCCGCGGCCGCCTGCCTCGTGCCGGCCGCCGCGAACGCCGCCGACCAGCCGACCCCGGCGCCGGGGTCGGTGTCGGCATCGGCGTCGGTGCAGCCGACCGGAGGGCCGGTGGCGCCCCCGCCAGGCCCGGGCCCGCTGGCCCTCGGCGGCTTCTTCAACGTCCAGGAGGCCGAGCAGAGCAAGTGCCTGGACGTCAAGGACGCCTCCACCACCGAGAACGCCGTCCTCCAGCGCATCTCCTGCAAAGGCAACGACGCCCAGCTGTGGCTGCCCACCCTGCTGTCGGTCGACGGCTCCGGCGCCTTCGTCTACCAGCTGTCCAACCGGGGCAGCGGCAAGTGCGTCGAGGTCAGGAACGAGGTCGCCGCGTTCGGCGCGCAGGTGGTGCAGCACACCTGCGACCCCAGCCGCCTGGCCGGCGAGCGCTGGCTGCACCAGGGGGAGATCCCGTCCACGGGGGTGGGCTTCGGCCAGCTGAAGTCGGCCCTGGACCCCTCGCTGTGCCTGGACACCCTCGGGCAGCTGGCCAAGGTCTTCACCTGCACCTCGCCCAACGACGCCCAGCTGTGGCGCTTGCAGTGACCGTGACGTCCGGACGCCGGGCCCGTACATGACGATGAGGGCCTCTCCGCCGGGGAGGCCCTCATCGTCACGGCCGCGCAGGACGGCGCAGCACCGCCACCGCCGTGACCCGTGGTGACGACGTTGATGGTGGCGCTGTGGCCGGGTGAGATGTGGGCCAGGACCTCGTCGGGTACCTGGCGGCCCTGGGCGCGCAGCTCGGTGACGGCGCGGCCGTCCAGGCGACGGCCCGGGGGAGCAGCCGGTCAGGTAGGGGCGGGCGTGGAGCGGGTGGCCAGCCGATCGAGCGAGATGCCGAGCACGTCGGCCAGGGCCGCGATGGTGAAGAACGCCGGCGTCGCGATCCGGCCCGTCTCGATCTTACGGAGGGTCTCGGCGGACATGCCGGCGGCGGCCGCGACCTCGACGATGCTGCGCTCGCCACGGGCCCGGCGCAGGATCAAGCCCAGCTGCTCGCCGCGCAGCCGCTCCTCAAGGGTCAGCGGAGGTCGTACCATGTAACCCACTCTATACCCGCGATACCGGTATAGTTATCGAATTCTCCGTCGCGAGCGGCAGGGGGGGAGGGGCACCGCACTCACCGGCCGCTCTTGCCGCGCAGCAGCGGATGGGTACGCATCGCCACCTCCAGCTCACCCGGCAGCTCATCGCGATAGCGGCCGAGCGTCGACAGATCGCTGTGCCCCAGCACCCGCCGCACCGCGTCCATGTCCACCGCGTCCGCCAGCAGATGCGTCGCCGTCGTATGCCGCAACCCGTGCGGCGTCACCGAACGCCGCTGATCGGGATCCACGCGCCGCTGCACCCGGTCGATCACCGCCTGCACGTCCCCCCGCGCCAGCCGCCGCCCCCGCCACGACAGCAGCAACGCCTTGTCGGCCCCCGCACCGGCCCCCGCGTTGGACACTGCGTCGACCACCGTCGGCCGCCCTCGCTCCAGATACTCCTGCAACACCCGGGCCACGCCGTCCGGCAACGGCACGTCCCGCGTCCGCCCGCCCTTGCCGAAGATCCGCCAGTAACGCACCCCGTCGTTGGTGAAGAAATCCTCCACGTTGGCCCGCACCAGCTCCGACACGCGCGGCCCCACCGTCGACAGCAGCAGCACGATCACCGCGTCGCGCAACTCCGTACGCTGGTCGCGACGCTTGGCCGCCGGGGGAGCCTCCGGCAGCGCCCGCGCCGCCCCGATCAGCCCCTGCGCCTGCTCGCGCGTCAACGCCCGCCGCTGCGGCCGCAACCCGCCGCGCTCCTTGGCCGTCACCGTCGAAGCCGTCATCGGGTTGATCTGCACCCAGCCCGCCAGCGTCGCATGCTTGAACAATGCCGAGATCGACCGGCGAAAACGCGCCTGCGACGACGGTGACTGCCCGCCGCTGGCCGTGCGCCGCCGCCCGTCCGGTCGGCGCGCGAACGCCAGCAGCAGCGCGTCCACGTCCTGGCCTGTCAGATCGTCGAGCACCACCTCGGCGCCGGCCAGCTCCACCAGCGTCGCCACATCCCGCGCATACACCTCTGCCGTCGACGGCGACAGCGCCCCCGTCACCGTCCTGGCCCGCACCAGCTCCACATAACGGTCAGCCGCCTCCGCCACCGTCAGCCGCTCGAGCTCCGCAGGCCGCACCGGCCGCCACCTTCCCCTCGAATGTCCCGCGCACGAGAAAAGATCCAAGGACGACCGTAGCGGCCGGCACCGACAGGAACGCTAGATGTCGCGGAACGTCTCGATGCGCGCTCCCAACGCGTTCAACCGTTCGGCCAGATCCTCATACCCGCGGTTGATCACGTAAACGTTGCGCAGCACCGAGGTGCCCTCCGCGGCCATCATCGCCAGCAGCACCACCACCGCCGGCCGCAGCGCCGGCGGGCACATCATCTCCGCGCTGCGCCACCGCGTCGGACCCTCGACCAGCACCCGGTGCGGATCCAGCAGCTTCACCGACGCCCCCAGCCGGGTCAGCTCCGTCAGGTAGATCGCCCGGTTGTCGTACACCCAGTCGTGGATCAACGTCGAGCCCTGCGCCGAAGCCGCGATCGCCGCGAAGAACGGCACGTTGTCGATGTTCAGCCCAGGGAACGGCATCGGGTGGATCTTGTCGATGGGGGAGATCAGCTTCGACGGCCGCACCGTCAGATCCACCAGCCGCGTACGCCCGTTGGCCGCCGCGTACTCCGGGCCCCGATCGCAGTCGAGGCCCATCTCCTCCAGCACCGCCAGCTCGATCTCCAGGAACTCCACCGGCACCCGGCAGATCGTCAGCTCCGACGACGTCACCACCGCCGCCGCGAGCAGGCTCATCGCCTCCACCGGATCCTCGGAGGGGGAGTAGTCGACGTCGCGCTCGATGTCGGGCAGCCCGTGCACCGTCAGCGTCGTCGTCCCCACCCCCTCCACGCGCACGCCCAGCTGCTCCAGGAAGAAGCACAGGTCCTGCACCATGTAGTTGGAGGAGGCGTTGCGGATCACCGTCACGCCGTCGTGCCGGGCCGCCGCCAGCAGGGCGTTCTCCGTCACCGTGTCGCCCCGCTCGGTCAGCACGATCGGCCGCGACGGCGACACCTCCCGGTCCACCCGCGCGTGGTAGAACCCGCCCGTCGCGGTGATGTCCAGCCCGAAGTGCTTCAGCGCCGACATGTGCGGCTGCACCGTGCGGGTGCCCAGGTCGCAGCCGCCCGCGTACGGGATCTGGAACTGCTCGGTGCGGTGCATCAACGGGCCCAGGAACATGATGACGCTCCTGGTGCGGCGGGCCGCCTCGGTGTCCATCGCCTCCAGCTCCAGCCGGGCCGGAGGCACGATCTCCAGGTCGCTGCCCTCGTTGATCCACCGGGCCCGCACCCCGATCGAGGCCAGCACCTCCAGGATCCGGTAGACCTCCTCGATCCGCGCCACCTTCCGCAGGATCGTCCGGCCCGAGTTCAGCAGCGACGCGCACAGCAACGCCACGCACGCGTTCTTCGACGTCTTGACGTCGATGCTGCCCGACAGCCGGCGGCCGCCCACCACCCGCAGATGCATCGGCCCCGCATATCCCAGCGAGACGATCTCACTGTCGAGCGCCTCACCGATCCGGGCGATCATCTCAAGACTGATGTTCTGGTTGCCGCGCTCGATCCGGTTGACCGCACTCTGAGACGTCGCCAGAGCATCCGCCAGCTGCAACTGCGTCCATCCACGATGCTGACGCGCATCCCGGATCAGCCGGCCGATCCGCACAAGATAGTCATCTGCCACAACACGAGACCATATCTCACATATGAGATGCCGCAGCGCCGGCAGAGGCCGACGCGCCGGACAACTCCCGATGACCCGCCAGATGCTCCGGCGTCGCCGAAGCCTTCGCCTTGTGCACGAACGCCCGCCGCGCCGCCCGGAACTCGTTGCGGTCGTCGAACATGTCGCGGCTCATCTCCGCCAGCTCCTCGGCCCGGTACGCGTCCAGCGGCCTGCGCCGCTCATCGACCTCACGCGCCTGCCGCCGCCCCGCCAGCAGTCGATCATAACCGGGATCCGCCGCCAGCCGCTCGGCGTACTCCAGCACCCTGCGCTCGAAGTCCAGCCGCGGCCCGCCCAGCATCCGATCGGCGAGTCCTATCTCGACCGCCTCCACCGCGCCGACCGGCAACGCCTGCTGCGTGAGCCTGCGCGCCGTCTCCGCGCCCACCCGGCGGGGCAGCACGTACGTCCAGTACTCGCTGCCGAACAGGCCCATCGTCCGGTAATGCGGGTTCAGCACCACCGACTCCCGGATGATCACCCGGTCGGCGCCCAGCCCCATCATGACCCCGCCCGCGCCCGCGTTGCCCCCGATGGACGTCACCACCAGCTGGCTCGTACAGCCCACGATCTCCCGGCACACCCCGTTGATCGCGTTGATGTTCAGCCACGCCTCCAGCTCCGGCTGGCGCGCGGCCTCGATGACGTTCAGGTGGATGCCGTTGGAGAACGTCTCCCCGCCCCGCACCACCAGCACCCGCGTGTCCTGCGCCACCGCGTACCGCAGCGCCGACGACAGCCGCCGGCACTGCTCGGTCGACATCGCCCCGTTGTAGAAGTCGAAACTCACCACTCCCACGCCGTCGCTGCGGTCATAGGTGATCTCGCTGTAGCCCGAACGCTCCGGAGCCGAGGCGACCCGATCGCCCAGCGCCAGCGCCGCCGGCAGCTTGATCGCTCCGTCCTGCTCCAGCCGCACATGGCCCACCCACACCGAACCGCCGTCGCCGGTGTGCACCAGGACCGCGCCCTCCCGGCGCGCCGCCACCTGCCCCGGCCGCCCCGCCAGATCGGGACCCCGGTACACGTCGAACACCCGCACCGGCACATCGCACAACATCGCCCGACCGCCGGGCGCCCCGTCGGCGGCCCGCACCCGCCGCAGAATGTCCTGCGTCGGCTCCTCCCAGGAGAACTCCCGATCGGAGTGCCGCATCGCCCGCCGCAGCCGGCCCCGGACCTCCGGCGCACGGTAGTCCAGCGGCACCGGCACGAACGACGGATCGGCCGCCTTGGCCGCCACCTCCGTCACCAGCTCCACCGCCGCGTCGGCGACCGGACCGTTGTACAGCGCCGACTTGCGCGGCGCTTCCGACGGCATCGCGAACGTCCGGTACCCCCAGATCGGGCCCGCGTCCATCTCCTCGACGGCCTGCAGCGCCGTCACGCCCCACTCGCTCTCGCCCTCCAGGATCGCCCAGTCCAGCGACGACGGCCCCCGGTCCCCGGGCGGCCCCGGATGGATGATCACCGTACGGTGGGAACGCCACAGCGCCTCAGGCACCCGCTCCTTCAGGAACGGGCAGATCACCAGATCCGGCTTGGCCAGCTCGGCCGCCTCCGCCATCGCCTGCTCCGAGACGGCCAGCTCGACACTCACCTCATGGCCGGCGCGGCGCAACTCCAGCCAGCAACGCTGGGTCAGGCCGTTGAACGAGGAGCACAGCAGCAAGATACGCAACGGGGGACTTCTTTCCAGGCAAGGTAGACGACACGGAACGGGGCACGGCAGGGGAGTGCTCAGCGGGACGGGCGTTCTCTCCCGTCTCCCTCATTTAAGGCAGTCCCATATGGCCCATACATGTCTTTGATGCTGACACGGATCGTCCACTGCCGGTGACATTTCACCGCAAAAAACCCGCCCAGACCGGCCCTAATTGGACCGATTTGCCCGAAACATCCGCTGTGGTGGACCCCAGACTCCGCACCCGGCCCGAACCGAATCCCCCCATCCAGGAGCCCCAACCGCCGGGGGAGCGGCCGCCACCCGCCCGCCGCGCCATCGCCGGCCGCGACCGATCAAAGAAGAACGGCACGTACCCTTCAATGTCAGCCGCCGCCGACCCACAGGAGCACTGCTTGCCCAGCCACCAGACCGACTTACGCCACACCACCGCGACCGCGCTCTACCCCGCGGGCATGCTGGCGGCACCGCCACGCACCCTCATCGACATCCTCGACGAGACCACCCGCCGGCACCCGCACGCCCTCGCCATCGACGACGGCACCGTACGCCTCGACTACCGCACACTGCGCACCGAGATCGACCGCCTCGTCGCCGAACTCGCCGCCGCCGGGATCGGCCACGGCCACCGGGTGGGCGTACGCGTCGCATCCGGAACCGCCGACCTGTACCTGTCCATCCTCGCCGTGCTCGCCGCCGGCGCCGCGTACGTGCCCGTCGACGCCGACGACCCGCCAGAACGAGCCGCGCTCGTCTTCGCCGAGGCAGACGTCGACGCGGTCATCTCCGGCGAACTGACCGTCAGCGGCCACGCCGCCACAACCCCGACGCCGCCCACACCCGACGACGACGCCTGGATCATCTTCACCTCCGGCTCAACCGGCAAGCCGAAGGGCGTCGCGGTGACACACCGCTCCGCCGCCGCGTTCGTGGACGCCGAAGCAGGACTCTTCCTGCGCGAACGGCCGCTCGGCCCCGGCGACCGCGTGCTGGCCGGACTGTCGGTGGCCTTCGACGCCTCCTGCGAGGAGATGTGGCTGGCATGGCGGCACGGCGCCTGCCTGGTGCCCGCGCCCCGAGCCCTCGTACGCACCGGCATCGACCTCGGCCCCTGGCTGGCCAAGCAGCAGATCACCGTCGTCTCGACCGTACCCACGCTGGCCGCGCTGTGGCCCGCCGAGCACCTCGACCGCATCCGGCTGCTCATCTTCGGCGGAGAAGCCTGCCCGCCCGAACTCGCCGAACGGCTCGCCGTACCCGGACGCGAAGTATGGAACACCTACGGACCCACCGAAGCCACCGTGGTCGCCTCCGCGGCGCCCCTCACCGGCGACGGGCCCGTACGCATCGGCCTGCCCCTCGACGGATGGGACCTCGCCGTCATCGACGGCGACGGCGAACCGGTGGCCATGGGGGAGAGCGGCGAACTGGTCATCGGCGGCGTCGGCCTCGCCCGCTACCTCGACCCCGTCAAAGACGCCGAGAAGTACGCGCCGCTGCCGTCCCTCGGCTGGGAACGCGCCTACCGCAGCGGCGACCTCGTCCGAGCCGACCCCCAGGGCCTGCTGTTCCTCGGCCGCGCCGACGACCAGGTGAAACTCGGCGGCCGCAGGATCGAACTCGGCGAAGTGGAAGCCGCCCTGCGGACCCTGCCCGGCGTCACCGGCGCCGCCGCGGCCGTCCGCACCGCCGGCGGCGGCCACCAGGTACTCGTCGGCTACGTCGTCACCGAACCCGGCTTCGACCCCGGCCACGCCCGCGACCTGCTCACCGACTCACTGCCCGCCGCCCTCGTACCGCGCCTGGCAGCAGTCGACACCCTCCCGACCAGAACCTCGGGCAAAGTCGACCGCGACGCGCTGCCCTGGCCCCTGACCGCGCCCACCGCGCCCACCGCGACCGACGGCGCGCTGAGCCCCGCCGAGACGGCACTGGCCGAACGGTGGACCGCCATCCTCGGCGTCGCACCGAAAGGACGGGACGCCGACTTCTTCACCGACGGCGGCACCAGCCTGGCCGCAGCCCGGCTCGTGTCCATGCTGCGCGCCGACCACCCCGACGTGGCCGTCGGCGACGTGTACGCGCAGCCCACGCTCGGCGGACTGGCGCGACTGCTGCAGGACCGAGGCGAGACGAAGCCGGAACGCCGGCCCGTCACCCCCATGCCCACCCGCGCCGCGCTGGCGCAGTCAGCACTCATGATCCCGCTGCTCACCATCGGCGCGATGCGCTGGATCGTCCCGCTCGCCGCCCTCGGCAACCTGCTGGCCCCCGCCTGGGCCCCCACCCTGTCATGGTGGTGGGTCACCCTGGGCGCCCTGCTGTTCGTCACCCCCGCCGGACGGATGGGCCTGTCCGCGGCCACGGCCCGGCTCCTGCTGCGCGGCGTACGACCAGGCAGCCATCCACGCGGCGGCAGCGTCCACCTGCGCCTGTGGTTCGCCGAACGCCTCGCCGAACGGCTCGGCGTCCCCGACCTCGCCGGCGCACCCTACCTGGCCTGGTACGCCCGCCTGCTCGGCGCCCACGTCGGCAGCGACGCCGACCTGCACTCCCCGCCCCCCATCACCGGACTGCTCAAACTGGGCAGCGGCGCCTCGATCGAGCAGGAAGTCGACCTCCGCGGCCACTGGTACGACGGCGGCCGCCTCCACATCGGCGACATCAAGATCGGCGCCGGCGCGAGAATCGGCTCCCGATCAACACTCCTGCCCGGCACCAAAATCGGGAAGAACGCCCAGATCGCCCCCGGATCAGCGGTCGCCGGCAACGTACCGGCAGGCCAGCTCTGGGCCGGCGCCCCGGCGTTCAGACAAGGCAAGTCACGCAGATCCCGGCCGGCGGAACGACCCGCCCGCTCCCGGACCTGGGCCACCCTGTACGCCCTGACCGCCATCGCGCTCAGCCTGCTCCCGGCCACCGCAGCCGCAGCCGCCCTCACCGTCCTGGCCGCGTCCGCCGCCGACGCACCCACACTCGGCCAAGCCCTGACCGCCGCCCTGCCCGCCGTGCCACTGGCCACCATCGCCGGCATGACCACCTACGCCCTGATCACGCTGGCCAGCGTGCGACTGCTCGGCACAGGCCTGCACGCCGGCCGCCACCCCGTCCACAGCCGCCAAGCCTGGCAGGCATGGACCACAGGCCGGCTCATGGCCTCAGCCCGCGTCTGGCTGTTCCCCCTGTACGCCAGCGTCCTGACACCCGCCTGGTTACGGGCACTCGGCATGAAAGTCGGCCGCGGAACCGAACTGTCCACCGTCCTGGCCCTGCCCACGATGACATCCGTCGGAGACGGCGCCTTCCTGGCCGACGACACGATGGTCGCCCCGTACGAACTGGACGGCGGCTGGATGCGCATCGCCTCCGCACGGATCGGCAAACGCGCCTTCCTCGGCAACTCCGGCATGACCGCACCCGGCCGCAAAGTCCCCAAGGACGGCCTCGTCGGCGTACTGTCGGCCACACCGAAGAAGGCCCGATCCGGCTCCTCATACGTCGGCATGCCACCCATGGAGCTGCGCCGCACCGCCGAAGAAGCCGACCGCAGCCGCACCTACCACCCGCCCGCCCGCTACAAAGCGGCCCGAGCGCTCGTCGAGACGTTCCGCCTCGTACCCGCCATGTGCACCGTCACGCTCGCCGTCCTGACCGCCGCCGCCTTCGAATGGCTCGCCGCCGCCTACGGCTACGCCGCGGCGCTCGCACTGGGCGGCGTCCTCCTGGCAGCCGCGGGCATCCTCGCCGCCACCGTCGCCACAGCCGCGAAATGGGCGCTCGTCGGCCGGATCACAGCAGGCAGCCGGCCCCTGTGGAACTCCTTCGTATGGCGCAACGAACTCGCCGACAACTTCGTGGAAGTGCTGGCCGCCCCCTGGTTCGCCCAGCCATGGCTGGGAACCGCACCATTGAACGCGTGGCTCCGTTCACTTGGGGCACAGATCGGGCATGGGGTCACATGTGACACATACTGGCTGCCGGAAGCGGACCTCGTGACACTCGGAAACGGCGCCTGCGTCAACCGCGGCTGCGTCCTGCAAACCCACCTCTTCCACGACCGCGTCATGAACATCGACACCGTCACCCTCGACGCCGGCGCCACCCTCGGCCCACACGGCGTCATCCTGCCCGCCGCCCACATCGGGAACGACACCACCATCGGACCGGCCTCACTCGTCATGCGCGGCGAAGCCGTACCCGCCCGAACACGATGGTTCGGCAACCCCATCTCGGCATGGCGATGACACCGTACTTCCCCGCACACGGCGACCACCGCTACCACGTCTCCCACTACGACCTCACCCTGAAATACAGCGTCACCGGCAACCGGCTCGACGGCACAGCCCGGCTGACCATCTCCACCGCCGAACCCCTCACCACCCTCGACCTCGACCTCGGCCGCTTCCGCATCCCAGCCGTCACCGTCGACGGAGCCCCCGCCCGCCACGCACACCGACCAGGCAAACTACGCATCACCCTGCCCACACCACTACCCGCCGGAGCCGACACCGTCGTCGAAATCCGCTACACCGGCAGACCCGCACCCATCCCAAGCCCCTGGGGCGGCCTGGGATGGGAAGAACTCACCGACGGCGCACTGGTAGCCGGCCAGCCGACCGGCGCACCCTCCTGGTTCCCGTGCAACGACCGGCCCGACAACAAGGCCACCTACCGCATCACCGTCACCACCGCATCCCCCTACCAGGTCGTCGCCAACGGCATCCTCACCGCCCACCGCCGCGCAGCCGGCACCACAACCTGGACCTACGACCAACCCGAACCCATGGCCACCTACCTAGCCAGCGTGCAGATCGGGCGCTACCAGCTCACCGACATCGCCGGAACCCAACTCGCCCACCCGCCACGCCTCGGCACCCGCGCCCGCCACGACTTCGGCCGCCAAGGCGAGATGATGGCCGCCTTCACCCACCGATTCGGCCCCTACCCGTTCACCGGCTACATCGCCGTCGTCGCCGACGACGACCTCGACATCCCCGTCGAAGCACAAGGCATGTCGATCTTCGGCCGCAACCACGTCGACGGCCACCGCGGCTCCGAACGGCTCATCGCCCACGAACTGGCGCACCAATGGTTCGGCAACAGCCTCACCGTGTCCTGCTGGAGCGACATCTGGCTCCAGGAAGGCTTCGCCACCTACGGCGAGTGGCTGTGGTCCGAGGCATCCGGCGGCCCGCCCGCCGCCGAACACGCCCGACGCTGGCACCAGCGGCTCGCCGGCCTGCCGCAGGACTTCGTCCTGGCCGACCCCGGCGTGGACATGCTGTTCGACGACCGCGTGTACAAGCGCGGCGCGCTGACCGTGCACGCCCTGCGCCGGACGCTGGGCGACGAGGCGTTCTTTCCCGCCCTGCGCGCCTGGACCACCGCGCACCGGCACGGCAACGTCACCACCCAGGACCTGGCCGCGCACGTCCAGCGGCACACGGCACGGCCGGTGGGCCCGCTGCTGTCCGCCTGGCTGTACGACAAACCCCTGCCGCCGGCCGTCTGAAGGAGCGCACCCGTCCGGGAGCTCCAACCCTGGGGGAGTGGCCGCTGTGTCACCGCGCGTTCGCGTCCTGCAACGGCCCCGAGAAAACAGCGGGGCCCGTCATCGGGGAGATGCCACGGGCTGCATGGCGAGCGACGATGTGTCGCTCGCGGGACGCTGTGCGCAGCTTTGCCCCATAATGTGCTTCTTTGTCCGTAACCAGACAGAATCCAGCTTCTGTCTGGTTACGTGTGCAAAGTCTGATTCGGGGGTGGGGGGTCAGAGGCGGTTGACGAAGCGGGCGGCGGCGCGCTGGCTCATGCCGGTCTCGCCGCGTACGAGGAAGACGGCTTCCTGGATCTGGCCGAGGGCTTTGAGCTCGCGGGCCTGGTCGACGAGGTCGACGCGGATGCCGGGCCGGTTGCGTGGGCGCTGGGTGAGCCGGACCGCCACGATGATCAGCCAGATGGCGAGTGCGGCGGCTACGGCGGTGAGCGCGACGAGGCCGGGGGCGTTGATGTCGAGGGCGGACATGGTGGGCGTCTGCCCAGGTGCGGCCTGTTTATGCTGATTGCTTGATAATGAACATTATGTCAAGTAAGGGCTTCTGGGAGGAGTGGGGTGCTCCCCTCGGCGGGTGGGGTTGGTGGGTTTGGTGTGATTTATCTCTCCGTGACGTGTCCGGTGGCTCTCCGTGATCTTTGTGGAGGTGCGGATCGGGCGGTGAGCGGGGGTTTTGTGGCGTGGTGGGTGGTGTGGCGGGGCTCTCCCGGGCGTTGACCGGCCTTTTGACGCTCTGTTGAATCGCTGTCCTTGGCGGGTTGTGTCGTTTTAGTGTTGGAGATCCTGCTATTCGCATGGCGAGAGGAGCAGCACGTGGGGAGTCAGTCGGTGCTATGTGAGGTGTGTCAGGGGGTTCTGCCGGCTTCGGGCAAGGAGGCGTATACGACGCTGCGAAGTCGTCTGATCCTGTCGAACGGGTACTGCGCGGGTGGGTGCGCCGAGCGGCGTGCCGAGGAGCTGGCGCAGCAGCAGCAGACGCAGCAGCAGCAGACGCAGCAGATGGTGCGTCCGCAGCCGGCTCCGGCTCCGGTTCCTGTGGGTTCGCGTGGGCCGGTGCGGTCTGCGGTGGCGCCGGTTCGGGTGGCGCGCTGAGCGGTTCCGGCCGGGTGCCGGGTGTGTGTGTCGGGGGGTTTGCGGTGTGTGGCCGGTTGTGGGGGCCGGTCGGTGCGGTGGGTTATGAGTGGCCGTCGGTGGTGTGCCAGTAGTCGCGGGTGTGGGTGGCGAGGCCGTCGGGGTCGAAGCGGGCGAAGACGCAGCCTGCGAGGGTGACGGGGCGGCCGTTGTCGTAGGCGTGGACGCGGAATTCGATGGCTGCCTGGTCGCCGTCGACGATGGGTGTGGCGAAGGTGACGTGGGGGTCGCTTTCGCCGGTGAATGACCATCGGATGTAGTCGGCGATGGCGTGTTTGCCCTGGTGGGGTGGGCGGAAGGGCATGCTGGTGTGGACGGCGTCGTCGTGGTAGAGGGCGATGATGGCGTCGGCGTCGTGGTGGGTCCAGCCGTGTTGCCAGGTGTCGGCGAAGTGCTGGGCGGCCGTTCGGGTGTCCATGGGTCTCATTGTGTGGGTGGCGCGGAGGTTCGTTCGCGCGGGTGTTGTTCCCCCTCTTTTGTTCGCCCCTCTCCCCCGGTGTTCAGGGTGTGTAGGGGTGTACGGCGGTGACGGCTGTGATGGGCAGGGGGCCGTACAGGTGGGGGAAGCCGTTCTCGATGCGGATGTCGAGGCCTGTGGGGTCGATGTCGAGGACGAGCAGCGGTTCGGTGAGGTGGCTGTAGAAGGCGGTGTGGACGCCGCGTAGCTGGGTGAGGTCGCGGCTGCAGTGGATGAAGCCTTCCTGGTCGAGGGTGCGGCCGAGGGTGGAGATGCGGTACTCCCCCGCTTTCTGCGCGCTTTGCCAGTCTGTGCGGAGGGCGAGGTGGTGGATCAGGGGGGTCATGGGGTCCATTCGCTGTCGAGGATGGCGTAGATGGTTTCGCTGCTCCATTCGCCTTTGACGAATTCGTTCTCGATGAGGGTGGCTTCGCGGCGCATGTGGAGTTTCTCCAGGACGCGGGCGGAGGCGGTGTTGCGGGCGTCGAGGCGGCCGGTGATGCGGTGCAGGCCGAGGCTGTCGAAGCCGAGGCGGAGCATTTCGTGGGCGGCTTCGGTGGCGTAGCCGTGGCCGTGGTGGTCGGGGTGGAGGACGTAGCCGATTTCGCCTTGGCGGTGTTGCTTGCTGGTCCAGATGAGCAGGCTCTGGCCGATGAGCTCGCCGGTGTGGCGCAGGGTGATGGCGAGGTCGAGGGCGTCGCCTTCCTCGAGGAGGCTGGTGCGGGTGATCTTTTTGTCGAGGAAGGTGCGCGTGGTGGCGCGGTCGCGGGGTTCCCAGTAGAGGTAGCGGGCGACGTCGGGGCGGGATTCGTAGGTGTGGAGGGCGTCGAGGTCGTCGGGGGTGAAGGGGCGCAGGAGGAGGCGGGGGGTGGTGATCGGGTAGTCGGGTTTCAGCACGGGGGCAGTGTAGGTGGGGGTCAGGGTGGCGGCAATGCGTTTTCTGCTGTTTTGACGGCGTGGGTGAGCAGGGCGCGGGTGTGGTCGAGGGGACGTTGTTCGACGACGTGTTCGAGCCAGAGTGCGGTGATGGTGGTGTAGAGGAGGCGGACGCGGGTGTCGGTTTCGGGGAGGTGGAGGGTGTCGGCGACGATGCGGACGCAGCCGTCGGTCCAGCGGCGGGCGATGTGCTGGAGTTCGGGGTCGCGGCCGGCGTGGACGTACAGCTCCCAGAGGCCGAGTTGGCGGGTGCGGTCGGCGGCGGCGAGCTGGTCGGGCAGGGCGGTGAGGCCGTGGTCGGTGATCCAGGCGCGGGTGGTGGCGAGTTCGGTTTCGACGAGTTGGGCGAAGGCTTCGGCGAGGAGTTGGTCGCGGGAGGCGAAGTAGTAGGTGGTGGCGGCGAGGGGGAGGTTGGCGCGGTGGGCGACGGCGCGGTGGGTGACGGCGGCGAAGCCGCCTTCGGTGAGCAGGTCGACGGCGGCGGTCAGGAGGGTGGCGCGGCGGCGGCGTCCGCGTGCCTGGGTGGGTGCGGGGGTGGTGGGGTGGGTCCGCTCCCCCGGCGTGTTGTGCGTCAATGGCCACCTGCGAGGTTGAGGACGACGACGCCGCCGATGATGAGGAGGATGCCGCCGATCTTGAGTGGGGTGAGGGTCTCGCCCATGAAGGCGGCTCCGATGAGGGCGATGGCGGCGGTGCCTGCGCCGGACCAGATGGCGTAGGCGGTGCCCATGTCGAGGTGGAGTTTGAGTGCTTGGGAGAGCAGGACGAAGGAGGTGATGTAGCCGGTGGCGACGGCGATGGTCCAGGGGATGTGGGTGAAGCCGTTGCTGAGTTTGAGTGCGGAGGTGGCGAGGACTTCGGAGGCGATGGCGAGGGAGAGCAGGAGCCAGGGCATGGGTGTCTTCCGGTGCGGAAAAGTGGTACGGGTGTGCCAATTTTAGCGTGGGCGGGGCGCCGGGGTGGGGTGCGGGTGTGCGGGAACTGCTTGAAAACGCTGTCGAATGCGTGTTCCATTGGTTGGTGTGGGTTGGGACGCGCTTGCGCTTGTCGAGGAGGCCGCCGATGAGCGGCCGCTGATCGAGCGGCGTGCGGTGGCGCGCGGCGGTTTTTTGGAGCTGCAGGCCCGTACGGTGATCGAGCGGGTGCCGCAGGTGGCGGGCGTCGCTCAGCAGTGGGCTGTGTCTCCTTACCGGGGGTGCGCTCATGCGTGTCGTGGGTGTGGTGCCCGGGCGGGGCATCGGCGGCTGGGGTTGGATGCCGGGCGTGATTTCGACACGCGGATCGTGGTGAAGCCGAACGTGGTGGCCCGGTTGCGGGCGGAGTTGGCGCGGTGGGACGGGCAGGAGCTGGCGGTGGGGGTCAGCGGTGACTGCTATCAGGCGGCCGAGGAGACGTATCGGTTGATGCCGGGGGTGATCGGGGCGCTGGCGGAGGCGGCGGTGCCGTTCACTGTCTACACCAAGAGCGCGCTGGTGGTGCGGGATGCGGCGTTGCTGGCGCGGGCGGGGGCGCGGGTGGCGGTGTCGATCGCGTTCGTGGACGAGCGGATCCGGCGGGCGGTGGAGCCGGGCGCTCCAACCGCGCAGGCGCGGTTGGAGCTGGTGTCGGCGCTGGTGGAGGCGGGGGTGGAGTGCCGGGTGCTGATGGCTCCGGTGCTGCCGTTGCTCAGTGACGCGGCCGATCAGCTGGGGGCGACGGTGCGGCGGATCGCGGCGGCGGGGGCGCGGGCGGTGGAGCCGGTGGTGTTGCGGCTGCCGCCGGGGACGCGTTCGTGGTATCTGGAGTGGCTGGCGCAGGAGCATCCGCAGTTGGTGGGGCGGTATGAGGAGCTGTATGACCGGTCGGGGGTGCCGTCGCCGGATTATGAGGGGCGCATCAGGGGGCAGATCGCGCAGTTGTGCCAGGTGTATGGGATGGGGTGTGGTGCGCCTGCGGCCGAGCGGCGTGAGCCGCCTGCGGCGCAGCTCGCGCTGGTCTGAGGCGGCCTGAGGCTGCTCCCCCGCGCTGCGTATGGCTGCTGGCGCCCGACCGGGTGGACCGCGATCAGGCGTTGTCGGCGCTGCGCGCGCTGGTGGCGGGAGCGCTGCTGCCGGTCAGGGGGTGAGCGCAGGCATCTGGGGCAGCCGGCGTGGTCGCCTCAGGAGGCTGCTACGGCCATCTGATGCCGGTCGGCAGGAGCACGTCGGGCGGCTGCTTGGCCTGTTCGGCAGGGGAAGCCTTGGCCGGGTCCGACCGTGGCCTGCTGGTCTTTCTTCTCGCCTGCTGCAGGTGATGGCAGTGCTTTCTGTGCCTCTTGGCGGTGCCGCAGGGGCGGGGCCGGGACGCAGGGTCGGCCGCGGTGGGTCCCTGGGCGGCGGAAATGGTCGCCGGCTTGACGGCGGCCGAGGCGGAGGTGGCCGTCTCGGCAGTGGCTACCGGCCCGCCGGCCAGGCCGGCAATGAGTGTCGAGGCAAGCAGGAGCGTGTGGTGCTTGCCATGCATGGACTTTCCTTCCGAAGTGGAGCCCTCCTCGCCGCGAAGGCTCTGGATTGCTCTTTCAGAAAGCCCACAGTACGCCTGTGGTTGATCGCCCTGAAGTACTTATAGTCCTTGTTGCCTGGGCCTGGGCAACCTCTACCTTTCCCGCGGCGTCGGTGGTGCCGGCTCGGGTGTGGCGCAGCCGTGCACCATGGTCTGGGCCACGTGCCGGACGACGTCCCGGGTGACGCTGTCCGGCGGCGCGGTGACCAGGGTGAACAGCGCGCCGCCGTAGAGGGCGATCAGGGCGGGGATCTTCTCGCGCGCGATGGTGAGGCCGAGCTTGTCGTGGTGGGCGGCGGTGATCTGCAAGGAGGTGTCCTGCAGGCCCGCGAGCACCGAGGCGAGCGCTGGTCGGCGTGCGGCCTCCAGTTGCAGTTCGAAGATCGCCAGGTAGCGGGTGCGCAGGGTGGTCGCCGCTGTGAGCAGTGAGTCCGTCCACAGGTCGGTCAGGGTGGTGGGCTGGTCGATGGCCTGGTCGATGGCGCGGTCGGTGTCGGCGTGGTGCAGTTCGATGATGCGCTCGGCGGCGGCCACCAGGAGGGCTTGTCTGCTGCGGAAGTAGTTGGAGGCCGTTCCTGGTGGCAGGTCGGCGTGTTTCTCCACCGCGCGGTGGGTCAGCCCATGGGCGCCTGAGGAGGCCAGCAGGTCGATGGCGGCGTCGGTCAGGGCTCGGCGACGGGCCGGATTGGTGGGCGGCATGCGACCATGCTACCAATAGTCGTACTAGTACGATCGTAGTGAATGGGTTGGGGAGGTCTCGTGAGGATCGTGGTGGTCGGCGCCGGGCTCGGAGGAGTCGCGGCCGCGGTGGGGCTGCACCGTCTGGGCCATGAGGTGACGCTGTTCGAACGAGGCGCCGAGCTCCGGGAGGCGGGCACCGGGATCGCGATCATGCCCAACGGGCAGCGCGCCCTCGACGAGCTGGGGCTGGCCGACGACGTGCGGCGGTACGCCATGCGGGCGGGCCACGCGGGATTACGGGACCGGCGCGGACGGCCGCTGCTGGTCGTCGACGTGGTCCGGGCGCAGCAGGAGATCGGGGCGGTGGCCATCGTCGAACGGGCGCACCTGCACCGGTGGCTACGCGCCCCCCTGCCGGCCGGCCTGGTGCGCACCGCGACCCCGGTCGAGCGCCTGGAGCCCGACCCCGCCGGCGTGAGCGTGATCAGCGGCGGCGAACCCGTCGCGAGAGCGGACGCCGTGATCGCGGCCGACGGCATCGGCAGCAAGCTGCGCGCCCAGCTGTTCCCCGGCCACCCCGGGCTGCGCCGGACCGGCCGGATGGACCTGCGCGGCATGCTGCCCCGCCCGGCCGGCCTGGCGACGGACCTGCTCGCCGGGCAGCTGGTCGACCGCCGCAACGGGGCGATGTTCGGCCTGTTCCCCGTCGGCGAGGAGCGCCTGTACTGGTTCACCGACTCGGCCCTGCACGGCGCACCGCCCGGCGCGCAGGAGGCGCGCCGGCAGATGCTGTCCCTGATGGCCGACTGGCACCCGTTGGTCGCGGAGTTGATCGAGGCCACCCCGGCCGCCGACATCTACGTCGATGCGATCACCCGCCTGGCCGAGCCGCTGCCGTCGTACGTGGCCGGCAGGATCGCCCTGCTCGGCGACGCCGCGCATGCCATGCCGCCCGACCTCGGCCAGGGCGCCAGCCAGGCCTTCGAGGACGCGGCCGCCCTGACCCGCCACCTGAGCGGCGCCGAGCCGGCGGACGTCGCCGAGCGGCTGCTGCGCTACGACGCCGAGCGCAGGCCCCGCGCCAACCGCCTGATGCGGGGGGCGTCGCGGCAATCGCGGCTGACCTCCCGGACCGGCGCCGCCGCGTGGCTGCGCGACGTGCTGCTGCGTGCCGTGCCGTCCCGGCTGGCCACCCGGCAGCTGGCCGCCCTCTGGCACGCCTGAAGGCCGGTTGAAAGGCGGGTTGAGGGCGGGTCGAGGGGCGGGCGGGACGGTACGGCAGGGGCGCTGGAGAGCGGGCCGGAAAACCGGTGGACGGCGCTGCTAGCGTGCCGTCCGTGGATGTCATCGATGGTGAGGCGTTCGTGGCCGACGGGTTCGCCAAGGTCGAGGCGGTGGTGCCGCCCGAGGTGGGCGATGCGGCCAGGGCGCTGCTCTGGGAGCGGATCGGCCTGTCGCCCGACGATCCCTCCGGCTGGATGCAGCCGGTGGTGTGGACGGCCGACCTGACCGGTGAGGGGCCGTTCGGGCAGATCATGAACAGCGGGCGGCTGCGTGCGGCGCTGGACGCCGTGGCGGGCGAGGGCGGGTGGGTGCCGCGCGGGAGCCTGGGCAACATGCCCGTCCGGTTCCCGGTTCTGCCCGCGGCCGAGGACCGGGGCTGGCACATCGACGCCAACACCGCCCGCCCCGACGGCGGCTACGGGGTGAGCGGGCGGCCGGAGACGCTGCTGCTGCTGGTGCTGCTGTCCCATGTGGGGCCGCAGGACGCGCCGACGCGGATCAGGGCCGGCTCGCAGCGTGACATGGCGGCGCTGCTGGACGAACGGGTGCTGGACCCGATGGAGATGGGGCCGCTGTTCGAGGAGGTGGGGCGGGAGCGGCCGGTGGCGCTGGCGACCGGGGCTCCTGGCGATGTGTACGTGGTGCATCCGTTCACGGTGCACGCCGCGCAGGAGCATCGGGGCAGCCGGCCGCGTTTCATGGCGCAGGCGCCGGTGTTCCTGGCCTCGCCGCTGAAGGCGGGCGATGCCACGCCGCTGGGCCGGGCCGCCGGCTCCTGCTGACCCGGCCGCGTATCAGAGGCGGCGGTGCAGGAGCATGCCCGGCCACTCCCCCACGGTGAAGGGGGCGCTGCGGGTGAAGCCGCAGCTTTCGTAGTAGGAGACCAGGCGGCCGTCGTCGCCGGCGTAGCAGTCGACGCGGAGCAGGCCGACGCCGCGCCGGCCGGCTTCGGCCGCGGCCCAGTCCAGCAGGGTGCGGCCGACGGCGTGGCCGGCGTGGCGCCGGTCGGTGACCAGTGCCTGCACGTACAGTTCGGGCTCGGTGGCGGGGGTGACGTAGTCGTGGGCGGCGCCGACGACGATGCAGCCGGCCGGCTGGTCGTCGAGCTCGGCGATGCGCATGCCGCCGAGCTCGAGCCAGTCGGTGACCTGGCGGGTGCGTCGCTCGTTGCCGGTGAAGGGGCTGCTGCCCCACTGGCCGGTGCGTCCCTGGGAGGTCAGCCAGGCGACGGCGCTGTCGAACATGCCCAAGACGATGGGGACGTCACCGTCGCGGCCTTGGCGGATGTGCATCACGCTTTGGTGTTCTTCAGGGCGCTGCCCTTCTTCCACTGGGAGAACGGCATCTGCCAGAAGCCCCAGCCGTTGTTCCACTCCAGCTCGCGGGTGGTGCCGGTGATGTCGACGACGTCGCCGCGCTGGAAGTGGTCGTAGAACCAGCGGGCCTGGTCGGGGCGGGCGTTGACGCAGCCGTGGCTGACGTTGCGCACGCCTTGGGCCCACACGTTGTCCTTGGCGTGGACGTACTCGCCGGAGTTGGAGATGCGGACCGCGTGGTTGATCATGACGTCGTAGTAGCCGGGGTCGCCCTTCTTGCGGCCGGGCGAGATCATGCGGACGGGGTTGCCGCGTTCCATGGTGAGGTGGACGCCGGAGGTGGTGGTGTATTCGCGGGTGGTCGCCATGCCCGCACTGATGCGCATGGTTTGTACGCGTTTGCCGTCTCGGTAGACGTACATCATGTGCTTCTTGGTGTCGACCTTGCTGATCTGCTTGGCGCCGATCTTGAGGGTGGCGGAGTAGTCCTTGACCCCGTACAGGCCCTTGCCGCCCTTGATGCCCTTGATGCGGGCGTTGAACTTGACCTTCTGGTGGGCGGGCCAGTACTTGGCGGTGCGGTAGATGGCGACGGTGTCGTTGATCCAGCGCCAGGCGCCCGTGACCGGCTTTTCCGCCTCGACCTCCAGGGCGCGCTCGATGGTGGCCTTGCTGGAGACGGGCTGGTTGAAGGTGACGATGATGGGGGCGCCGACTCCGATCGTCTCGCCCTTGGCGTTGGGGGTGACGTCGGCGATCTGCAGCTCACGTTCGGGTTTGACCGTGGTGAACGTGCTGGAGGCGGTGGTGGCGCCGGCCTTGGCGGAGACGGTGTAGCCGGTGGAGGGCTTCAGCGCCGTCTTGGAGACCCACTTGGTCTTGTCGGTGTTGAAGGCGCCCTCGACCTCCTCGCCGTCGGCCTCGACGGTCACGCTCTCCAGGGCGCCGCCGTCGGAGGTCACGACGACCTTCTTCTCGGGGCTGACTTTGGAACTGCCCTCCGCGGGGCTGATCTTGACGGTCGGCGCCTGGGGGGTGGCGGACGTGGTGCCCTCGGGCGCGCCCCCTCCCCCTTGGGCGGCGCTGCCGCCGCCGCCGGATGAGCATGAAGCCGTCAACGTGGCCGCCGTGAGCAGCGCGACTGCGGTGGCGGGCTTCCTCCAAGCGGGCCTGACGTTCAACACTGTCCTTTCCCCCATAACACCAAACGCACCCCAAAAACCTTAATGCTCCTACCTGTAAGACGACGAAGTAATTGGGGAAGTTCGGTCACATTTCAATTACTTGTGACTGAAAGGGTTCTGGTCAGAGGCGGTGGGTCAGGCCGGTGTGCCGCCGCCCGGCCCCCTTGGTCCGTACGGCCTGCGCGAGGGCCCGGCGCGAGCCGACGATGACGACCAGCTTCTTGGCCCGGGTGATGGCGGTGTAGAGCAGGTTGCGCTGCAGCATCATCCAGGCGCTGGTGGCCAGCGGGACGACCACGGCCGGGTACTCGCTGCCCTGGGAGCGGTGGATGGAGACGGCGTAGGCGTGGGCGAGCTCGTCGAGCTCGTCGAAGGCGTAGTCGACCGTCTCGTCCTCGTCGGTGACGACGCTCAGCTTGTGCTCGTCGGGCCGGATGTCGGTGACGATGCCGACGGTGCCGTTGAACACCCCGGCGGCGCCCTTGTCGTAGTTGTTGCGCAGCTGGGTGACCTTGTCGCCGACGCGGAAGACGCGGCCTCCGTACCGGCGCTCCGGCATGCCCTCGCGGGCCGGGGTGAGGGCCTCCTGCAGGGCGATGTTGAGGGCGCCGGCGCCGGCGGCGCCGCGGTGCATGGGCGCCAGGACCTGCACGTCGCGGCGCGCGTCGAGGCCGAAGCGGCGCGGGATGCGGCGGGCGACGATGTCGACGGTCAGGGCGGCGATCTCCTCCGGCTCCTCGCACGGGAACAGGAAGAAGTCGTTCATGCCCTGCAGGATCGGGTGGTGGCCGGTGTTGACGCGGTGGGCGTTGACGACGACGCCGGACTCCTGGGCCTGGCGGAAGATCTGCGTCAGCCGTACGCGCGGGATGTTCTCGGCGGCCAGCAGGTCTTTGAGCACCTCCCCCGCCCCGACCGAGGGCAGCTGGTCGACGTCGCCGACGAACAGCAGGTGCGCGCCCGGGGCGACGGCCTTGACGAGCTTGTTGGCCAGCAGCAGGTCGAGCATGGAGGCCTCGTCGACGACGACGAGGTCGGCATCCAGGGGGTTGTCGCGGTCGAAGGTGGCCTCGCCGCCGGGCCGCAGCTGCAGCAGTCGGTGCACGGTGGTGGCCTCGTGGCCGGTCAGCTCGGACAGGCGCTTGGCGGCGCGTCCGGTGGGGGCGGCCAGGATGACCTTGGCGCGTTTGGCGCGGGCCAGCAGCACGATGGAGCGTACGGTGAAGCTCTTGCCGCAGCCCGGCCCGCCGGTCAGCACGGCCACCTTCTCCGTCAGCGCCAGGCGGACGGCCTGACGCTGTTCGGCGGCCAGTTCGGCGCCGGTCTGGCCGTGCAGCCAGCTCTCGGCCCGCTCCCAGTCGACGTCGGCGAAGGCCTTGAGCCGGTCGTGGCCCGAGCGCAGCAGCGACAGCAGGCCGGAGGCGAGCGAGAGCTCGGCGCGGTGGAAGGGCGGCAGGTAGACGGCCGGCACGACGTTCTCGCCTGCCGGGACGGGCTCGCGTACGACGCCCTCGGCGGCGACGAGCTCCTCCAGGCAGGCGGTGACCAGCTCGGCGGGCACCTCGAGGATCTTGACGGCGTCGGCGACGAGGTTGGGGGCGGGCAGGTAGCAGTGGCCGTCGTCGGCGGCCTGCGACAGCGTGTAGCGCAGGCCCGCTTTGACGCGTTCGGGGCTGTCGTGCGGGATGCCGACGGCCTGGGCGATGGTGTCGGCCGTCTTGAACCCGATCCCCCACACGTCGTCGGCCAGCTGGTACGGCCGGGTCTTCACCACCGAGACCGACGATTCGCCGTACTGCTTGAAGATGCGCACCGCGATCGAGGTGGACACGCCGACGCCCTGCAGGAAGATCATCACCTCTTTGATGATCTTCTGTTCCTCCCAGGCGGCGGCGATCATCTTCGTCCGCTTGGGACCCAGCCCCGGCACCTCGACCAGGCGCTGCGGCTCCTGCTCGATGACCTCGAGGGTGTCGGTGCCGAAGTGGTCGACGATCCGCTCGGCCATCTTGGGGCCGATGCCCTTGATCAGGCCGGAGCCGAGGTAGCGGCGGATGCCCTGCACGGTGGCCGGCAGGACGGTGGTGTAGGACCACACCTCGAACTGGCGGCCGTAGCGGGGATGGGAGCTCCAGCGGCCGAGCAGCCGCAGCGACTCGCCGACCTGCGCGCCCAGCAGCGGGCCGACGACGGTCAGCAGGTCGGAGCCGGAACGGTCGGTGGCCACGCGGGCGATGGTGTAGCCGGTCTCCTCGTTGGCGTAGGTGATGCGTTCAAGTACGGCCGAAAGCTCGGTGCCGGGGGCCTTGGCCGCACTGTCGCTCACCGTTCACCTCTCCCGATGGACCGCTTCCCGGGTCAGAGTAGAGGAATCGCCGTCCATGGACGCCTCGCGGGAGGCGCTGGGCGCCCGGACGGACGGTCACCACCCTCGTCGACGAGGCAAGCCACCAGTAAGGACCGAGACCGTGATCGTTACCAGGCGCCGTCAGTCGGCATCCAGAACGAAGAACAGGAAGCTCGGGCCGCTGGCGAGGGCACGGAATTCGTCGGGGAACAGCTCGCGGGCGGCCGGCACGGGCTGCGGCTCGCTGATGACGGCCACGCGGAAGCCGGCCGCGGCGAAGGCGTCGGTCATCTCGTGCAGCGGCCGGTGCCAGAAGCTCATGGGAGCGCTCTGGCCGCCCATGGTCCACTCTTCGGTCCAGTTGTAGGTCGCGAGATAGCTGACCTTGCGCCCGGCCTGACGGTGCAGGGCGTGGATGGCAAAGGGATGGTCGACGGACACGATCAGCCGGCCGCCGGTCCTCAGCACGCGCCGCAGTTCGGCGAGCGTCGGCCCCCAGTCTTCCAGGTAGTGCAGGACCAGGGACGCAATGACATCGTCGAACGCGCCGTCGGGGAACGGCAGCGGATCACGCAGGTCGGCCACCTGCAGGTCCGCGCCCTCACCGAGCCGCCGCCTGGCCAGCTCCAGCATCCCGGCGCTGCTGTCGATGCCGGACACGACGGCGCCCCGCTCGCGCAGCGCCGCGAACGTCGGGCCCGAGCCGCAGCCGGCGTCGAGGATCCGCCGGCCGCTCACCTCCCCGGCGAGGGCCAGGATGGCGGGCCGCTCGTAATAGGCGTTCGCGATGCCGGCCTCGTTCTCGGCCGCGTACGCCTCGGCGAGACTGTCATAGTCGTTGACCCGGGACGGACGTGCGGACCCCATGTGATCTTCGGGCACGGTAGGCATGCGGGCCATCCTGGCTTGCCAGGATCGAGCGCGCCAACCGAATGGACATCGACAGAAGTACTCGCGCGTGGGATAGATCGTGACTTTGAACTTTTCGCGGTACTTCGCAGTCAAAGCAGACATGATGAAGACGATGATCGGGGCCTCGCTCCTCGCCGGCTCCCTGCTTGTTTCCGGCTCCACCGCGGCGCTCGCCCAGACGAAGCCGACACTTGGTCCCTACGGTTACGGTGCGGTCAAGCTCGGCATGACGGTCAAGCAGGCCAAGGCGACGGGGGGCGTGGTCCAGAAGATGCCGGGCGGCGGCGGCTGCTCCGGCTGGGATCTGAAGAAGTTCCCGACGCCGAAGGACGCGGTCGGCATCTACATCTCGCCGCGCGTGGGGCTGGCCGCCATTTTCGCGGTGAAGGGGATGACGACCCCGGAAGGCATCACGATCGGCTCCACTGCCAAGCAGGTGAAGGCGGCCTACCCGCGCATCAAGAAGGACTTCCACGGCTTCTACGTGATCACGGTCCCCGGCAACAAGAAGGCTTACTACAGCTTCGGCGTCACGCGCGGCAAGGTCACCGAGTACGGCATCGCGCTCAACAAGCAGGACTGCTTCAACTAGAGCACGCCCGGCATGGCGGCCCCGTGTGGCGTGAACCGGCCGGTGTGATGGGCCCGTGGGCTCACGTCAACTCACCGGCCGGTTGGGGCGTGAGCCCCCTGGCCGGGGCTACGTCAGATCGGCCAGGAGGTCATCGAGGGCCTTGCCGAGGGCTTCGGAGTTGGCAGCGGTGAACCAGGTGGTGCGGATGCGTTCGTTGTTCCCGTTCGGGGTCTCGTGGTCGGCCGCGAGCTGGTGCAAAGAGCGCGTCTCGTCACCCAGGCCACGGCCGATGCCCTGGAAGAGGCTGCGAACGTAGCGGTCCGCCTCGCCGGAGGCGATGCCGTGGCCGATGGCCCACGACGTGAGCGTGGCGAGGTAGCGGTAGTGGGTGGTCAGCGTCCCCGTCAGCGCGGAGAAGACGGTGAAGGCCGCCTCGTCCGCGACCGGTTGCGACCCGCCCAGGTGCTCGAACAGCGCGTCCACCACCGGGTGCGACGGGTACGTCACCGTGACCGAGCGGCGTTCGCGTACGGCGGGCAAGGGGATGGCCCGTACCAGCGGGGCGTCCGTGGCGAGCGTGCGGCGCAGGTCGTCGTTGCCGACCCCGGCCATCACGTTGACCACGACCTTGTCGCCGTCCACCCTCAGCCCGGCCAGCGCCTCGTGCCGGTCCGGGCGGCGTACGGCGATGATCACCACCTCGGAGCGGTCCACCACCTCCTGGTTGTCGGCGCATACCCGTACGCCCTCGTAGCGCTCGGACAGCTCCGCGGCGGTGCGGGCTCCCCGCGGGGAGAGGAAAACCGGCGGCGACGGGTCGTCCCCGTCGCACAGGCCCATCACGATGGCCCGGCCGATCTCCCCTACCCCGATGATGCCGATGCGCTGCACTGTGTCTGCTCCTGTCCTGCGTGGTGATCCCTGACCCATGGCGGCATGCCCGGCACTCACCCCGGCCTTCTCCACAGCAGCACGACCGTTGCGAGACCGGCGGCGCACGGAAGGACCTGGAGCCAGCCCAGCAGCGGCGCAAGACCGACCTCGCCATTGGTGTCCTGGACGGTCAGAGCAGCGAGCGCGACACAGATCGCGACCGCCAGGAGGCCGCCTGCCGGCCGGCGGGCCCAGCCCTTGCCCATGCGGACCGCCCAGGCGGTGCCGAGCCAGCCGAGCAGTCCCAGCGCCCCCAGCACGGACAGGATCACCGTGTACGCGGTGACGGCGCTGTCGATCTCTCCCGGCCCGTAGGCCGGGTAACCCGCCCGGATGTGATCGGCCAGGCCGGCCCGGTCGACGAATGCCGCGAGGGTGGCGACCACGGTGAGCCCGGCGCCGGCGTACAGCGTGACGAGAGCCCCGTGCCTGCGCCGATTCTTACAACGTATGTTTACCATGCCCCCACTATACTTACGACGTAAGAATCGTTGGCGTGAGAAAGGCCACCATGTCCCCGAACCGCACCCGCGGCCAGAACGCCGGGCTGACCCGCCAGGCCATCCTCCAGGCGGCCCTGACGCTGGCCGACCGCGAGGGGCTGAAGGCGTTGTCGATGCGCCGCATCGGCCAAGAGCTCGGGGTCGAGGCCATGTCCCTCTACCAGCACGTCGCCGGCAAGGACGCCCTGCTGGACGGGCTCGTGGAGCAGATCTTCACGCAGGCCGCGCCCCCGCTCGCGCAGGCGGCCTCATGGCAGGAGGGCCTGCGCGAGTACGCCCGCACGCTGCTGCGTGTCCTGCTCGCGCACCCGAACGTCATCCCCCTGGTGGTGAGCCGTCCCGCGATCACGCCGCACAACCACCGCCTCATGGAGAACGCGCTCCACACGCTGCGGGCCGTGGGACTGCCGCCGGAGCGGGCGTTGGACATGCTGTACGCCGTGACCGGGTTCGTCGTCGGCCACGTCGCCATCCTGGCCGGCGGGCGTGAGGGGCACACGCCGGCCACGGGGATGCAGGCGATACCGGACCAGGACCTGCAGCAGACCCCGCTCCTGGCCCAGGCCACACGATCCCGGCGTTCCTCCGGGTCCGACCCTCGCTTCGACTTCGCCCTCGAGGCCATGCTGCGCGGCTTCGGCACACTCTGACGAGCCCGGACGAATCCGCCGGCAGGGAGAGCCCCGGCTTCGACAAGGGCAATTATCAGGTGTGCGACTATCCCAGCGCCGAGTACAACTGCGCCGCGAGGGACCGCATCATTGAGCAGGCCCATGGGGAGTGGTTTCCGCACAACAGGCAGTCCCGCTGCCCGTACTGGATGCCCACGGGCCCGAACCGTTCGGCGCTGATCTCCGAGAACGTGCAGACGTACCAGGTCAAGATGACGGCCGGGTCATGGCAACTGGGCGATTGTCGACATATCCAACGAAGAGGCGGATCGGGCCCCGGAGAATGCGGGTATCGCTGAGCACCGTTCCTTCGGCTCCATGCCCGTCGCGGAAAGGTCCCGAAATGACGATCGGAAGGATAGGAGCCGAAGAGCCGCCGCAAGGCGTCCGGCAAATCGATGTGAGCCGGCGGCCGCAGCTGACCTGACCGTCTTCCGCCGGGAGTTGTTCACCGGGCGGTGGCTGCCCGCGGCCATGATGCGGGAAATGACCTCCACGGTCCCGGTCGCCGGCGACCCCATGCCCCCGTGTGCGGCCACACCGACATCGTCGTCAGCACCCCGGACGGTCGCCGCGCAGGAGGCCGGGATGCCACTTCGTGAGGTGAAAGGCATAACCGTGTTCGACGCCCGCCCCGGCAGGAAAGCGATGAGTTCATAACGAGGTCGCGCCGTCCTTCCGACGGGACGCATGGATTCATCGCCCGATTTGCGGCCGGCTCATCGGCGTGTCGCGCGAATTCGATGGGTGCGGGTATTCAACCTGCGGATTATCTCCTCCGGCCGGGAAATGCCAGGCCGCCTGGAGCGGCCGTCGCGGCACGGTGATCGCCGTACCGCCAACGCTTTGCCCTGCAAGCCGTAAAGAGAGGGATACGAACCACCTGAAGACCGGTTTCCGCATAATGAGAAGCGTAAATTGGAGCATGTGGCACCGGTCATATTGGAGCGTCGGCATGGCTAAGCAGATTCAAGAGATCTTCATCGACGACCTCGACGGCAGCGAGGCGTCGGGCACCACGAAGTTCGCACTCGACGGGACCAACTACGAGATCGACCTGTCGGGCAAGAACCGAGAGAAGCTTGAGAAGGCACTTGCTCCCTTCATCAACGTGGCACGCCCCGTTCGTGCCGAGCGTGCCCGTGGCCGGCGCGGAGCCGGGGGCGGCACCCGCGTGATGAGCCGTGAAAGGTCTGCCGAGATCCGGCAGTGGGCCAAGACCCACGGCCTGCCGGTCAGCGAGCGCGGCCGCATCGCCTCCTCCGTGGTCGAGAAGTACGAGGCCGCTCACCGCAAGTGAGCGCGACGCGATGGACTCTCCCCCTGTGGGAGAGACCATGCTGGGGTTCGTGGACGGAGATCTGCTGCCCATCGGGCAGTTCGCCAGGTTGAGCCGGTTGAGCGTCAAGCAACTGCGGCACTACGACGAGCTGGGGCTGCTGGCGCCGGCGCACGTGGACGCCGACTCCGGCTACCGCTACTACCGGCGCGCGCAGGCCAGGCAGGCGTTGTCGATCGGGTTGCTGCGCTCGCTGGACGTGCCGCTGCCGGTCATCGCCGAGGTGCTGTCCGGTACGACGGACGCCCTGGACGGCGTGCGCGAGAGGCTCGAGGCCGAGCTGGCGCGGCGGCGGCGGACACTGGCGGCGTTGGAGCGCGTGATGGCCGACGGGCTGCCAGCGCCGGCCGTACGCGTGAGCACCGAACCGGCCAGGCCGGTGGCGATGGCCCGCGAAAGCGCGGCCGGGGCCGCCGACGTGGCCCGCGCCACCTCGGCCGCGATCGCCCGCCTGATGCGCGCCCTGCCGCTCAATGGGCCGCTCAAGGGGCCGCCGCACCTGATCGGGCTGTTCCCGATCGAGCTGGACGACTCCTCCTTCGAGGTACGCGCCGCACTCGTCCTCGACGAGGCCAGCGCCGCCCAGCCGTGGCAGCAGGCCGGCCTCAGCGTCGAGGTGCTGCCCGGCGGGACGTTCGCCGGCGCCACCCACGTCGGCCCCTACGACCAGATCTCGCTCACCGCCCACGCCGTGCTGGCCTGGTGCGCCGAACGCGGACACCCGCTACGCGGCCCCATCCGCGAGGTGTACGTCTCCGACCCGGCCACCACCGAGCCCGACCGGCTCGTCACCCACCTGATGATCCCCTTGGAGGAACGACCATGACCCCGACGATCGCCACCCACGGCCCCGTCACCTGCCTGAGCGTGACCGGTATGGGCGAGCCCGGCGGCAGCGAGCACACCGCGGCCATCGGCGCCCTGTACACCGTGGCCGCCGCCCTGGGCGCGAGCACCGGCCCGCTGGAGGGCCAGTGGTGGGTGGAGGACGAGCGGCACGGGCTGCAGGTGCCGCGCGAGCAGTGGCGCTGGCACCTGCTGCTGCCGCTCACGGAAACGCCACAGCAGGAGGGCGCGCTGGAGCGGGCCCGCGAGCGCAGCCGCGCCGCGAACCCGGCCGTGGACCGGGTACGGCTGGCCACCGTCACCGAGGGCCAGTGCGTGGAACTGCTGCACGAGGGCCCCTTCAGCGAGGAACACCTGTCGCTGAAGATCATGGAGGACTTCATGACCGAGCACGGGCTGATCGCCAACGGCCTGCACCACGAGATCTACCTGAGCGCCCTGGACGACCCGGCACCGCGCACGCTGCTGCGCCAGCCGGTACGGCCCGCCGAGTGAGGAAAACACGACGACCGACCCCGTCCGCGTGACCCCTGGGCGATGCCAGGCGCAGCTGACCGCGGCCCGGGCGATCGTGCAGAGCCGGGCCCGCCTGGACCGGCTGCACCGCGACGCGCTGAGCCTGGCGCTGCCGCCGATATGCGCCTCCGACAGCGTCAAGGCCGGCGACGACCTGGGAGACGACCTAAACGGCGTACTCCTCGCGCGACAGCCGCAGATAGGCGCGGTCGTCGAAACTGCGGGCATCAGGGGCCATCCCCTTGGTGGCGGCATGGTCCATGATGCGCAGCCGGTCCGCCCGTAACGACGCCCGAAGCTCCGCTTCGGCCGTCACCAGGTTCTGTGCCGGGCCGAGATAGCCGTCCGACGCCAGCACCACCTCCCACGCGTCCTGCGGTAGCACGAACGTCTCGACGAACCGCTCCGGGACCGGCCGCCCGTCCAGCACGCCGTACCCGAACGGACCGGCGTCATCCCGGTTCGCCAGCGCGGCCTGACGCTCCAGCACCGGCCGGATCAGGGCCCGTCCCGGGTCGGTGGCCGCCAGATTCTCCGGGTGCTCCCCCTCCAGCAGCAGGCAGTGCAGGTAGGCGGCCCGTGCGCCGGCCAGCACCGTGTCGATCAGCTTGCCGCCCACGTGGCGGTCCCATCGCAGCCGCCCGCCGTCCCGGCGGCCGACGGCGAGGTGGACATCGCCCACCCGCCACGCCAGCCGCCGCCGCGGCCAGGCCACCGCCGCGACGGCGGCCGGAGCGCGAAGATCGTCGTCGGGGACGGCCCAGGTGCGGCGCAGCGCGGCCAGCTCCGCCGTGATGGACGCGACCGCCTCCCCCACGGTGACGTCGGCCGGCAGGGCCGCGAGGGTACGGGCGACGCAGTCGGCGGCCAGGGCTCCGCCGCTCGCCCCGCCGAAGTCGCGGCCGGACTTGTCGGTGACGCCATCGATCACCGCCGCGCAACGAACACCGCGGCCGTCGTCCAGGACCAGCAGACGATCCTCGCCGTGCCCCGCGGCCTTCGCCAGCACCGCCCGCTCGACCACACGCCAGTCCGGCATGCCACCTCCCGCCCCCCCGGGGCCGCCACCGTCGCGGCGTCCCGCCGACTCGATCGTGTCCGAATCCGGACGCACGCGAAAGCCCGGCAGGCCCATGGCAGATGTGGCCACGAAGAGACATTGACCGAGTACGCGCTGGTTCGTAGGTTCAGGGGGCTTGTTGGACGGCATCGCCAGGAGGCGACCATGACAGCACAGTCCAGCACCACCTGCCCGTGGCCCGACCTTCCGCCCGGCCCGACCGGGACCGCCTCACCGGAGCTGGCCCGCAGGCTCGCCGAGGCTCCGATGGAGCCCACCACGATGCCGAGCGGAGACCGCGTACCCATGATCGTCAGGTACCAGGACGTCCGCGCTGTGCTCGCCTCGCCGGCCGCCAGCCGCAACCTGCGCGCCCCCGGACTGCCCCGGATGGTCAGCGGCACCGCCCTGGAGGACGACCCCGCCGCGCTGATCAACCAGGACCCGCCCGAGCACACGCGCTACCGCCGCATCATGCAGGGCGCCTTCACCCCCAGGCACATCGAGCGCTGGCGGCCTCGCGCGGCGGCGATCGCAGGCGAGCTGATCGACGCGGCCGGCGAGGAGTTCGACGTGGTCGCCGACTTCGCCCTGCCGCTGCCCGCGCGGGTGATCTGCGAGATGCTCGGCGTCCCGATGGACCGGTTCGAGCAGTTCCGCGGCTGGACGGAGATGTTCCTGTCCACGTCCGAGGCGAGCAGCGAGGCCAGGGGCGCGGGCTTCGCCGCGTTCATGGCGTACGCCGGCGAGCTGATCGCGCAGCACCGGGTCAGGCCGGGCGATGACCTCATCGACCTGCTCATCGAGGCGCGCGACGACGGCGACCGGCTGAGCGAGGCCGAGCTGACGCACATGGTCTTCACGCTGATCATGGCCGGGCACGAGACCACCGCCTCGATGATCATCCGGGGTGCGTTCCGGCTGCTGTGCCATCCCGGGCAGTACGCGCGGCTGGCGGCGCGACCCGAGCTGGTGGAGGCGGCGGTCGAGGAGATCCTGCGCTACGAGGGTCCCGGAGGCAACGGCCTGCTGCGGCTGGTCACCGAGGACATCGAGCTGTCCGGCGGCGTGGTCCCGGCGGGCTCCGTCGTGCTGCCCAACCCCTCGGGCGCCAACCTCGATCCGGCGGCGTTCGCCGAGCCACGGCGCTTCGACATCGGCAGGTTCGCCGCGAGCACGGTCAACCCGCACCTGGCCTTCGGCCACGGCCCCCACTACTGCCTGGGGGCGAACCTGGCCAGGATGGAGCTGCAGGAGGCCTTCCGCGCCCTGGCGACGCGGCTGCCCGGCCTGCGCGCGCAGGAGGACCTGCCGACGCTGCGGTGGACCGACGACGGGCTCATCTACCGCCCCATCCGGCTGCTGGTCAAGGGAGGGTGAGGACGGCGCGGCGGGCGGCGCGGGCCGCCGCGGCCGCGCGGGCGGCAGGGGCTCGTCCAACCGCTACTCTTGTCGCCCATGAGTCAGGTGGGAGATGCGACGGCGCGCGCCCTGCTGCGCAGGCTGGCCGTCGAACAGGCCGAATGCAGGGTGCCGTCGCTGACGGCGGCGATCGTGCGCGACGGGCGGCCGGCGTGGTTCGGCGGGCGCGGCCGGGTGGACGGCGCGTCGCCCACCCCCGCCACCCAGTACCGGATCGGGTCGATCACCAAGAGCATGGTCGCCGTCGTGGTCATGCGGCTGCGTGACGAGGGCGCGCTGCGGCTGTCCGACACGCTGGAAGATCATCTGCCGGGCACGCCGCTGGGCCACCTGACCATCGCCCAGCTGCTGTCGCACACCGCCGGCCTGACCGCCGAGCCGCCCACCGACTGGTGGGAGCGCACCCCCGGCATCCCCGCCGCCGCCCTGATCGAACGCCTCGGCCCCGACGAGCTCAAACACCGGCCCGGACGGCGCTTCCACTACTCCAACCTCGGCTTCGCCCTGCTCGGCGAGCTCGTCGCCCGCTCGCGCGGCACGACCTGGCTCAAGGCGTTGCAGGCCGAGGTGCTCGACCCGCTCGGCATGAACGACACCACCGCCCGGCCGCGCGCCCCGCACGCCACCGGCTACGCCGTCCACCCGTACGCCGACGTCGTGCTGCCCGAGCCCGAGCACGACGCCGAGGCGATGGGACCGGCCGGGCAGCTGTGGTCCACGCCCCATGACCTGGGGCGGTGGGCGGCGTTCGTCGGCGGCGACACCGGCGACGTGCTGAGCCCCGACACCGTCGCCGAGATGCGCGAGCCGGTCGGCGTGGACGACGGCGACGCCTGGACCGGCGGCTTCGGGCTCGGCCTGCAACTGGCCCGCGTCGCGGGGCGGCGCCTGGCCGGTCACAGCGGGTCGATGCCCGGGTTCCTGGCCACCGTGTGGGCCGACCCCGCCGACGGGGTGGGAGTGCTGTTCATGGCCAACACCACCACGGGGATGCGCGGCACGCTGCTGCCCGACCTGCTGGACATCCTGCAGCAGTACGAGCCGCGCCTGCCCGCGGAATGGCAGCCGGCCGAGGCCGACCCCGACCTGCTGGCGCTGACCGGGCTGTGGCACTGGGGGCCCAAACCGTACACGCTGCGGCTGCTGCCCGAGCGCGGGCTGGCGCTGGAGCCGGTCGGGGGCAGCGGGCGGGCCTCACGGTTCGTGCCCCGGCCCGACGGGACCTGGCTGGGGCTGGACGGCTACTACGCCGGGGAGACGCTGCGGGTGGCCGCCGACCATCTGGACCTCAACACGTTCATCTTCACCCGCACCCCGTACGACCCGGCCGCGCCGGTGCCGGGAGGGGTCGCCGGCTGGCACGCCTGACCGCATCCCGGACGGCGTACGCCGGTCATGGCGCGTCGTAGCGCAGGCGAGCGGCGGCCACGTACTCACGGTGCTGCTCGGCCCAGGTGATGAGCCCCGCGACCTGGGCCGAGAGCGTGCGCCCTACCGGGGTCAGGGCGTAGTCCACCCGGGGCGGCGAGGTGGGGGTGACCGTGCGCTCCACCAGGCCGTCGCGCTCCAGGCTGCGCAGCGTGAGAGTGAGCATCCGCTGGGAGATGCCCTCGATGGCGCGCTGCAGCTCGGAGTAGCGCCGGGGACCGCCGCCGAGCAGGTCCATCACCAGCACGCTCCACTTGTCCCCGACGCGGTCGAGGATGTCGCGCAACCGGCACCTCGGATGATCCCCGGAGACTGGTTCACGCACATCGGTGTGCCTTACGCGGGTCAAAGTGCCTTCTTCCGCCATGGCGGCATTGTGCACCACACTCGACGCGCGCACAAAAAGTAACCAACGCACAGGAAGTGCTGTTGGGACAAGCATCGGAGTGATCATTATGCGTGCCATGGCTTTTACCGACTTCGGCGCCGGCCTGGAGGCCACCGAGCTGCCCGTGCCGGAGCCCGGTCCCAGCGAGGTGCTGGTCCGGGTGCTGGCCTCCTCGGTCAACGGTTTCGACCTCGGCGTGCTGGGCGGCACTCTCAAGGGCGTGTACGAGTACGAGTTCCCGGTCGTGCTCGGCAAGGACTTCGCCGGAACCGTGGCGGCCCTCGGCCCGGGCGTGACCGGCCTGGCGCCGGGCGAGCACGTGTTCGGCGTGGTCATGCGCCCGACCCTCGGCCAGGGCGGCTTCGCCGAGTACGTGGTCGTGAGCGAGCAGTACGGCCTGGCTCAGATCCCCGAAGGGCTCGACCACGCCCGCGCGGGCGCGCTCGGCCTGGCCGGGACCGCCGCGCTGAACGCCGTCGACGCCGTCGCCCCCGCACCGGGCGAGACCGTGCTGATCTCGGGTGCGACCGGCGGCGTCGGAGCCTTCGCCGTCCAGCTGGCCGCCGCGCGCGGCGCCCGCGTGATCGCCACCGCGCGGCCCGGAGCCGAAGCCGCCTTCGTCACCGGCCTGGGCGCCACCTGGGCCGTCGACCACGCCGATCTGGAGGCGCAGGTACGCGCGATCACGCCCGGCGGCGTGGACGCCGCGCTGCATCTGGCGGGCGACGGCCCGGCCGTGGCCGCCCTGCTGGCCGACGGCGGGCGCCTGGCCTCCACCCGGCACTACCTGCCCGAAGAATCCGATCGGAAGATCACGGCCACGGCGGTGATGGCCGACCCGACCCCCGCCACTCTGGCCCGGCTGGCCGCCGACGCGGCCGAAGGACGGCTTCGGGTGCCGGTGGCCCGCTCCTACCCGCTGGCCGAGGCGCCCCGCGCGATCAGCGACTTCACCGCCGGCAGCGTCGGCAAGCTCGCCGTCACGATCTGACCGGAGCGCGCGGCCCGCCCGACGAAGCCGGACCGTGGGCACGCCGCATCCCGTACCTGGACAGGGCCGCGCTGAAGGAGAACGACGACGACCTGGCCGGCTGCGCCGAGCTGCGGATCTGGCGGGCCTGCCTCCTGGTGCGCAAAGGGGACGTGGCGCACCTGGTGCACGAGCGCCGGACCGACGTCGAGGAAGCTCAGGAAGCGTTCGCCCGGAAGGACGAACGGTAGGACTGCGGCGTGACACCCACGACGCGTTTGAACCGCTCACGGAACGCGGTCGCCGAGCCGAAACCGGCCTGCGCGGCGATGCGCTCGACGCCGTGGTCGGTGTTCTCCAACAGGAACTGCGCGCGCCGCACGCGGGCGCGCAGCAGCCACTGCAGCGGAGTGGTGCCGGTCTGCTCGCGGAAGCGGCGGCTGAAGGTCCGCTCGCTCATCCCGCTGCGCAGGGCCATCTGCGCCAACGTCACCTCGTGGGCGAGGTTCTCCTCGAGCCACGACAGCACCGGCTCCAGCAGCGACCCCTGCGGGACGGGCGGCTGGGCGTGGAAAATGAACTGCGCCTGACCGCCCTCCCGCTCCAAAGGCATCACCGACAGCCGGGCCGAGTCAGCGGCGACCGCCGAGCCGAGATCCCGCCGGATGATGTGCAGGCACAGGTCCAGGCCGGCCGCCGCCCCGGCCGAGGTCAGGATCTGGCCGTTGTCGACGTACAGGACATCCGGCTGCACATCCACCCGCGGATACAGCTGGGCCAGCCTGCCGGCCGCCACCCAGTGCGTGGTCGCGCTCAGCCCGTCCAGCAGCCCGGCAGCGGCAAGGGTGAACGCTCCCGCGCAGATGGAGGCGATCCGGGTGCCGGCGGCCGCGGCCGCGCGCAGGGCGTCGAGCACCTCCGGACCGGGCGGGGCGGCCTGCTCGGAGCATCCCGGCACGACGATCGTGTCCGCCTCCCGCAGCGCCTCCAGCCCGTGCGGGGCGATGATCGTGAACGTGCCACTGGCCACCTGCGGCGTCGCGGCGCAGACCAGGACCCGGTACGGCCGGCGCCCGTCCGCCAGCCGGGCACGCCCGAACACCTCGATCGGCGTCGCCAGGTCGGCCGCCACCACATGGTCCAGAGCCAGGACCGCCACCGTGTGCATGACGACACGGTAGGCGAGAACCCGTGGGAAATTGGCGATCCAGCCCCTGGGGCGGCCAGGGGCGGCCGCTCTAGCCTTGGCGGGCCGAAGCCAACCCTCCTGGAACGGATTGCCACACCCATGTCCGTCATCATGCCGATCGTCATCGGGCTGATCTGCGTCTGCCTCCTCTCCCTGATCCCCGAACCGCATCGACGCCTGGTCAACGCCGTGCTGGTCGGCGGTGCGGGCGCCGCCTACCTCAGCGGGGGCGGGCTCGGGTACGGGGAGTTCGTCCTGCCGACCGTCATGACCTATGTCGCCTACCGAGGGCTCAACAGCTGGACCTGGATCGGCGTCGGCTGGCTGCTCCACACCGCCTGGGACGTCCTGCACCACCTCCAGGGCAGCCCCCTCCTCCCGTTCGCCGAGGATTCCTCCTTCGGCTGCGCCATCTGCGACCCGGTGATAGCGCTGTGGTGTTTCGCGGGCGGGCCGTCGGTCTTCGGCTGGACCCGGCCTTGGAGGAGGCCGGGCGCAGGTCAGGCGGTGCCCCCGGGAGAGATCGGGCCGCTCTCGTAGGCGACCACGACGGCTTGGACACGGTCGCGCAGGCCGAGCTTGGCCGTCGGTCACCCGGTCACCTTGTCCAGGAAGGCGAGCAGGTTGGCCCGGGTGCGGGCGATCTTCTCGGCCGGGGTGAGGGACTCATCGGTGATCCCGTCGCCCGCGGCCTGCCTCTTCCCGCGTACGTACAGGGAACAGCCCAGGTCGGTGCAGAGGTACTGCCCGACCGAGTTGCCCTGACGGCCGGCCTCGCCCGTGCGGCGCGCGGTCATCAGCGCCACGCCGCCGCTGGTGTGCGTGGTCAGGCAGAGCGAGCACATGCTGCGAGAGGTGAAACCCCGCGACGCGCCGGAGGTCGCCCGGAGCGCGACCCCGACGAGGCCGTCGTCGCGTTCGGCCACCAGGTAGGCGCGGTCGGGCGCGCCGGGATCTCGCCATCCGAGGAAGTCGAGGTCTTCCCAGGGGCTGTCCGTGAAGTCCTTGGGGAGGTTGAGCCGCTTGACCTCCCCTTTGGAGCAGTTGACGAAGGACGTACGGATGTCGCGTTCGGTGAGTGCGTGCATGGGCGTGGAGGCTAGCCGTACTTAACGGTAGTATGCAAATACTTAAAGCCTGTAAGTTTGGGAGGGCGGCACATGGCACGCGCCGGAGTGACCGCGGAGCGCCTGACCCGGGCGGCGGCGGACCTGGCCGACGAGATCGGCTTCCAGAACGTGACCGTCTCGGCGCTCGCACGCGGATTCGACGTCAAACCTGCCGCCCTGTACGCCCACGTCAAGGACCTGCAGGACCTGCGGGTCAGAGTGGCCGAGCTGGCCCTGACCGAGCTCGCCGACAGGGCCGCCGCCGCGCTGGCCGGACGATCGGGCAAGGACGCGCTGGTGGCCTTCGCCCACGTCTACCGCGACTACGCCAAGCAGCACCCCGGCAGGTACGCCGCGGCGCAGATCGAGCTCGACCCGGAGACGGCGGCCACCAGCGCGGCACACCGGCACGCGGAGATGACGCGGGCGATCCTGCGTGGCTACGAGCTGTCGGGCTCCGACCAGACGGACGCGGTGCGACTGCTGGGCAGCACCTTCCACGGATATGTGTCCCTGGAGACGGCAGGCCGGTTCGACCGCCACCCGCGCGACGTGGACGCGTCGTGGTCCAGAGCCCTGGACGCACTCGACGTGCTGCTGCGGCACTGGCCGCCGGCCTGACGGCCCCTCATCGGCTGAGGACGTCCCCCGACGGCGCACCACGGCCGGCGGCGCTGTCCACGCCTTCGAACAGCGCCGCCGCCCGCGCGGCGGTGCCGGCGGCCCAGCGCCCGGTGCTGAGCAGCCCCAGGGCCAGGATGGCGAGGCCGAGCCCGAGCTCCAGCCACCACACGGCGTGCGCCGCGCCGGTGAACGCCGTCCCGCCGCGGGCCAGGGCCGGCCCCACGATCGTCCCGGAGATCGCGATGCCCAGGGCCATGCCGCTCTGCCGGCCGACGGAGGCCACCGAGGCGGCCACCCCCGCCATCGAGGCGGGCATCCCGGAGACCGCCGTGTTGGTGATCGGCGGGTTCACGGTGCCCAGGCAGAGGCCGAACAGCAGGTACGTCGCGAGCACGGCCGGCAGCGGGGTGGCCGGTCCCAGCCAGAGCGACGCGCCGCCACCCACGGCCAGCGCGGCCCCCGACACCACCAGCGGCAGCCGGGGCCCGCGCCCGCCGACCAACCGGCCCGTCACCGGGGACAGCGCCACGATCAGCAGCCCGGCCGGGAGCAGGCACAGCCCGGCCGCCAGCGCCGACATGCCGCGCACGTCCTGCAGGTACAGGGTCGTCACGAACAGGAACGCCCCGAACCCGCACAAGGCGAACAGCGCTATCAGGATCGCCGAACCGAACGGCACACTGCGGAACAGGCGCAGCTCCAGCAGCGGGTCCACGCGGCGCGGTTCGTAGGACAGGATGCCCAGCACGCCCAGCACGGCGACGGCGAGCAGGCCGAGGATGACCGGCGAGGTCCAGCCCAACCGGCCGGACTCGATGATCGCGTAGACGAGGCTGCCCAGCACCAGCACCACCAGCGTCTGGCCCACCGGGTCGAACCGGCGCGCCCGGGCGGCACGTGACTCCGGCACGAACAGCGCGGCGCACACGATCGCGGCGGCCACGATCGGCACGTTGATCCAGAAAATGGACCGCCAGCCCAACCCGTCCACCAGAGCGCCGCCGAGGATCGGCCCCAGCCCCAGCGACAGGCCGGACATCGCGCCGAACACGCCGATGGCCCTGGCCCGCTCCGCCCGCTCGGGGAACACCGTCACGATGATCGCCATCGCCACCGGGTTGCACATCGTGCCGCCGACGGCCTGCAGCGCACGCGCCGCGACCAGCCACCCGATGCTCGGCGCCAGGCTGCACAGCAGCGAGCCGAGACCGAAGGTGGCAAGGCCGACCTGGAAGATCCGCCGGCGGCCGACCCGATCGGCGGTGGACCCGGCCAGCACCAGGAAACCGGCCAGCACGAGGGTGTACGCGTCGACCGTCCACTGCAGGCCGGACACCGAGGCGTGCAGGTCCCGGCGCATCTCCGGCAGCGCCACGTTGACGATGGAGACGTCCATCACCACGACGACGATGCTGGCGCAGCAGATCGCCAGCACCAGGAGCCGGCGGCGCCGGCTGAGCTCCGCCACGCCGCTCATGGCCTTCACCCGCGTTGAAACACTCATGAGGACGACGCTAGAAATTAGAGCATGCTCGAAGTCAAGCAGCGGCGAGAGCCCTCCTGGACGTACGTGGCCGCCGCGGTCCACGTCCCGGCAGCGCCGGAGCAGGTGTTCGCCCTGATCACCGACTGGGACCGGCACCGGGAGTGGATGTTCATGACCGATGCCCGCCAGGTGGGCGAGCACGCCGTCGAGGCCTACACCGGGCTGCGGCCGTTCGGGTTCCTCGACACGATGACGATCACCCGCTGGGAGCCGCCGTCCCTGGTGCGGGTCACCCACACCGGCCACGTCGTACGCGGCGAAGGCGTCATCCGGGTGCGGGCACAGGACGGCGGCAGCCGCGTCATCTGGGCCGAACGGCTGCGGTTGCCGTTCGGGCCGCTGGGCCGGGCCCTGTGGCCGCTCGCCCGTCCCGTCTTCGCCGCCGTCCTCCGCCACTGCCTGCGCAAACTCGCCACCCTGCTCCCCCGCGCCTGACGGGAACCTTCATACGGCGGGCGGTGTAGCCATGGCATGGCTCCCTACACCAGACGCCGAGCGCTCATCCTGTGCGGCGCCGCCGCCGTCCTGTCGGCCTGCGCCCCGGACGGGCGCCCCCAGCCCCCACCCGCGAAGCCCCCGCCATCCGGGCGGCTGTACGCCGACACCGCCGCCGGGCTGGCCGTCGCCGACCTGGCCCGCGGCACCGTCCGCGCCACCTACCCCGGCGCGGTCGCCGACCACCGCTGGGCCAGGCTCTACCAGCTGCACGACGGCCACCTGCGCACCTACCGGGCCGCCGACGGCACCCTCGTCGACGACCTGCCGATCGCACGAACGTCCTCCCTGCAGGTCAAGGCCGTCACCACCGGCGTGGCCGCGATCGGCCCGCCGCCCGGCCCGCGCACCCGTACCACGATCACCCTGGCCACCGGCGGACGCCGGCGCACGCTCGAGCTCGACGGCAACATCGAGCCGGAGGCGTTCTCCGCCGACGGCAACGCGATGTACGTCCTGGACCGCCTGCCCCCACGGGCGCCCAACCGCTACCGGGTACGCGTGTACGACGTGGCCCGCGGCACGATGGGCGCCCTGCTGACGCGCGACAAACGCCAGATCCCGCCCGGGCAGGAGGAGGAGATGCACGGCCAGGGCCGCCAGGCGGTCCTCGACCCCGCCCAGAACATCCTCTACACCCTCTACACCCATCAGGACGCCCACCTGCACACCCGGGACCTGGCCGCCGGCAGGGACCTCAGCCCGGGGGTGCACGCCTTCGTCCACGTCCTCCACCTCGACCAGGGCTGGGCGTACTGCCTGGACCTGCCGGCCCCGTTCGGGCTCGGCCCGCCCGAGGCGCACACGCTGGCAGTGGAGGACGCACGGCTGTACGTGTTCGACGCCTCCACCGGACGCGTGGTCCTGGCCTCCACCAGGGACCTGACGATCACCCGGACAGGGCGGCCGGGCAGGCTCATGAGCCCCACCCCCGGGGGGACGGGTGAGGCGTTCGCGGTGGCGGGCGACGGGCGGCTGTACCTGGCGGCGGGCCGGCGGCTGCTGGTCTGCGACGGCGCCACCCTCGCGGCCCAGGCCGCCTGGGACCTGCCCGGGCAGGCACGCGGCCTGGCGTACCTGGAAGGCGAACTGCTGGCCGGGACAGGTGAGCAGGTGCTGCGTCTGGAACCGCACACGGGCGCCCGGCTGGGCGCCATGACGCTCCCGGGCCTGCGCGCCCTTCGCCACGCCGAACGCACCGCCGGATGACCTTGGAGGCGTCCAGGGCGCTGATGCTGGGCGGGCCGCCGGCCTCCGGCGTGCTGTTCCTGGCCGTCTTCGCCCCCTTGGCCGTCCTCGCCTACCGCCGCCGCACCTGACCCGCCCCTTGCCCGGGAACGTCGTAGCCGCTGGCTATTGTCGGGTGCCATGAAGTACGTGCTCATGATCGGGCTCGACGAGTCCGAGGTGCCCGAGGAGATCGCCCTCCACGGGTGCGGCGGCTGGAGCGAGGAGATGGCGCGGCGGGGCGTCGTCAGGGGCGGGCTCGGGCTGCGGCCGGCCGCCGAGGCCACCACCGTGCGGGTGCGCGACGGCGGCGTGCTGCTGACCGACGGGCCGTTCGCCGAGACCAAGGACCAGATCGGCGGGCTGAGCGTCATCGAGTGCTCCGGGCTGGAGGAGGCCGTCGAGATCGCCTCGAAGCATCCGGTGGCCCGCTACGGCTCCATCGAGATCAGGCCGCTGCTGGACCTATGACCGACCTCGAGGCCGTCTTCCGCCGCGAATGGGGCCAGATCGTCGCCACCCTCATCCGCCTGACCGGCGACTGGGACCTGGCCGAGGAGTGCGCCCAGGACGCCTTCGCCGCGGCGCTGGAACGCTGGCCGCGCGACGGCGTGCCCGACCGGCCGGGCGCCTGGCTGACCACGGCGGCCCGCAACCGCGCCACCGACCGGCTGCGGCGCGAAGCCGTCGGCGCCGCCAAGCTGAAACAGGCCGCCCTGCCGGAGGGGCCGCCGCCCGCCGTGGACGACTTCCCCGACGACCGGTTGCGGCTGATGTTCACCTGCTGCCATCCGGCGCTGTCACTCCAGGCGCAGGTCGCCCTGACGCTGCGCACACTGGCCGGGCTGAGCACGGCCGCGATCGGCCGGGCGTTCCTGGTGCCCGAGCAGACCATGTCGCAGCGCCTGGTCAGGGCCAAACGCAAGATCCGGACGGCGGGCATCCCGTTCCGCGTGCCCCCGCCGCACCTGCTGCCGGCGCGCCTGCAGGCCGTGCTCGGCGTCCTCTACCTGCTGTTCAACGAGGGCTACGGACGCTCCCAGGGCTTTGACAGCACCGGCGGGTCCGAGGGCTCCGGCGGCACCGACTGGTCCGCGGACTCCGGCGGCACCGAGGGGTCGGCTCTGCGCGGCGAGGCCATCCGGCTGGCCCGGCTGCTGGCCACCCTCCTGCCGGGCCACCCCGAGACGGGCGGCCTGCTGGCCCTGATGCTGCTGCACGAGGCCCGCCACGCCACCAGGACCGCCCCCGACGGCACGCTCGTCCCCCTGGAGGAGCAGGACCGCACCCGCTGGGACCGCGCCCGCATCGACGAGGGCGTACGCGTGCTGGATGAGGCGCTGGCCCGCCACGCCCCCGGCCCGTACCAGGTGCAGGCCGCCATCGCCGCCTGCCACGCCACCGCGGCCCGCCCCGAGGCGACCGACTGGCCGCAGATCGTCATCCTGTACGAGCACCTGACCCGCCTGCAGCCCACCCCGGTGATCGAGCTCAACCGCGCGGTGGCCGTCGCCATGTCCCGCGGCCCCGAGGCCGGGCTGGCACTGGTCGACCGCCTGGCCGCACACCAGGTGCTGGACGGCTACCACCTGCTGCCCGCCACCCGCGCCGACCTGCTGCGCCGCCTGGACCGCCGCGCCGAGGCGGCCGAGGCCTACCGTCAGGCGCTCGCCCTGGCCACCGCCGAGCCCGAGCGGCGCTACCTCACCCGCCGCCTGAGCGAGGTCACCCGCTGACCGAGCACAGACCGCCGATCGGCAAGACTCGCCCCGCACATCATCCCGAAGAAGCGCACGCCACCCTCTTCGACGCCGACCACGACGGCCGCGGCGCCCGGCCCGGCCGCCGGCGCGCAGACGGGTACCGCCACGACGTGCGACCGGACGACCTCGCCGTCCCGATGGGCGCCGGAAGCGACCAGCCGCCCCCGTCGACTCGTGGCCGGTTTCCCGATGGCTTCCGTAGCCGTGTTGTGGTCATGGGGTCCTGGTCATATCCGGCCGAACATTCCCGCTAAGAGGTCGCGCGGATAGGCGGCGTTGAGGGTGGGCGGTCCAACTAGGATCAATGAGTGAGCCGCCGCGGGCTCGGCACTGATGGCCATGAGGCGTGACCAGCAGAGAGGAGTACACGCGTGACAGACGCGACGTCCTTCCTGCTCGAACGCCTGCACGCGGCCGGCCTGACCGACGTCGTCGCGGTCGAGCCGGCCACTGGAGGCCTCGCCGCGACGGCGGGGCTCGCGCGCCGCAGTGACGGCACGTCGGTGTTCGTCAAGGCGTTCGGCGAGCCGCCGTCGGAGGACGCCTTCGCTGCGGAGGCCGAAGGGCTCACCGTGCTGCGCGAGGCGGGCGGCGTCGCCACGCCCGAGATCATCCTCGCGGACCGCGACCTGCTCGTGCTGTCCGTGCTGCAGCCCCGGCCGGGCACCGCGGCCTTCTGGGAGCAGCTCGCGCATGCGCTCGCCCACCTGCACACCACCACGCGGCACCCCCGGTTCGGGTGGCACCGGGACAACTGGCTGGGCCGTCGTCGGCAGGTCAACACCTGGGATGACGACGGGTACGAGTTCTTCGCCCAGCACCGTCTACTGCGCTGGCTCGGCGAGCGTCGCGTCCAGGAGGCGCTCGACGCCGCGGACCGGGCGGCACTGGAGCGGCTGTGCGACCGGCTGCCCGAGCTGCTGCCGATAAGGCCCGCGTGCCTGACGCACGGCGACCTGTGGGCGCTGAACGTCATGGCCACCCCCGACGGGCGGCCCGTGCTGATCGACCCGGCCGTGTCGTACACGTGGGCCGAGGTCGACCTGGCCCACGTGTGGACGACGGCGCCGCCGCCCGAGGCGCACGTGTTCTTCGGACTGTACGCCGAGCTGACCGGGCTCGACCGCGACTGGCGCGAACGGATGCCGATCCTCCAGCTACGCCAGCACCTGGCCGTGATCGCCCAGTTCGACCCCGACTGGGGCGCCGCCGACCTCGTGCGCGCCACGCTCGCCCCGTTCCGGCAGCGGCCCTGAGCTCAGCTCAGAGGATCACTGCCTTCGGACCGCTGTGGAGGGGTATATCGACGCGGCGGTGAAGCGCCTGGAGGCCGGCGAGCTGGGCGTCGGCCCGGAGATCCGTGCCCGGCTCTCACCTCTGCTGTTCGAGCACATCGACTTCCACGGTTTCCACCCCTTCATTCGCCCGCAGGTGGGCGGCGGGTTGCGCGAGCTGCGTGATCCGAACGCTGGCCCTGATGAGGAGGAGCGAGGCCGATGGGTGTGCCGCGCGAGGGCCTGGGCACGATGGCCGATCCGGCGGAACGGGCGGCGGTGCTGGTGGCCATCGGGCTGCCGGCCGCCAGGCAAGGGCGGCCGTCATCGGCCAGTAAAGTGATCACGATGATGGACGCGCGGCTGACCACCCACTGTGACGTTTCCACGGCCATGGCCCGCTACGACGACCGGGAACTGGCCGAGCTGCTGGAGCGCGAGGCCGTGCCCCTCGGCACCGGCATCGGCGGGGCGTCCGCGCGGCTCGAGGTCGGCGGCACCTCGGTCTTCGTCAAACGCGTGCCCCTCACCGAGCCCGAACTGCGCCACCCGCACTCGACGGCCAACCTGTTCGGGCTGCCGCCTTTCTGCCAGTACGGCATCGGCTCGCCCGGCTTCGGCGCCTGGCGCGAGCTGGCCGCGCACACGACCACCACCGAGTGGGTGCTGACCGGCCAGTTCCCCGGCTTCCCGCTGCTGTATCACTGGCGGGTGCTGCCCAACGCCGAGCCCGCCCCCCTGTACGGAGAGCTGGCCGACATCGATCGGGCCGTCACTTTCTGGGAGGGCGCGCCCGGCGTGCGCCGCCGCCTCGAAGCGCTGGCAGGAGCTCCGGCGAGCCTGACGCTCTTCCTGGAGTACTTTCCCCACAACCTGCACCAGTGGCTGGACGAGCGAATGCGCGCGGGCGACGCCGACCGCGCCTGCGCCCTGGCGGACCAGGAGCTGCGTGCGGCCGTGTCCTTCATGAACGCGGGCGGCCTCCTGCACTTCGACGCGCATTTCGAGAACATCCTCACTGACGGGCGCCGCTTCTACCTGACCGACTTCGGGCAGGCCGTGTCGACCCGGTTCGACCTGTCAGAGGAGGAACAGGCCTTTTATCGCCGGCACCTCACCTTTGACCGCACCTACACGCTGACGTACCTGGTGAACTGGCTGGCCGGCGCCTTCCACGGCGCCGACTGGCCGGGGCGTCGCGAACTGGTGCGGGAATGGGCGGCGGGAGAGCGGCCGGCCGGCGTGCCCGGCGGGGTCGCGGCCCTGCTGTCGCGGCACAGCCCGCTGGCCACCGTGCTGAACGACTTCTACCACGAGCTGCAGAGTGAGAGCAGGAAGACGCCGTACCCGCTGGAGGAGATCCGCCAGGTTGCCGGACGGCACGCCCTGCCGCTCGAGTAAAGGTCACCCACCGCTTGAGAGAGGTGCACGCCCACCAGGCGAGCCCCGCTGACCAGCACCTCATCGCCCGTCATGCGGCGACGGGGCGCTCACCCGGTTGGATCATCGGGTGCCGATGAGGTGGTCGCGCGGAGGTATCGGTGGGCGAGCCGGCGCAGGTGCGTGAGGAGTTCCGGCGGCCCGGTGACGTCGAAGTCCGCATCGAGCAGGCCCAGGTGGACGCCGAGGGTCTCGATCGTGTCGGCGCCGGTGTGCAGGACGCAGGTACGGTCGTCGAGGCGTTCGACCGTACCGGCCGCCGGGCCGATCCGATCGGCGATGACCTCGGCCGGCGCGTGCACGGTGACCCGCGCCCGGTAGCGCCAGGCGGCGGCGGACACCCGGCCTGACACGTACGCGGCGACGTCGTCGTCGGGCAGGTCCCGTGAGGTGAAGCGGGGGCCGGTCGGGGTACGGGGCCGGATCCGGTCGACACGGAAGGTGCGCCAGTCGTCCCGCTCGACGTCCCAGGCCAGCAGGTACCAGCGGCGGCCCCAGATGACGAGCCGGTACGGCTCGACAGTGCGCACGGTGGCCGCGCCGGCGTGGTCGTGGTAGTCGAAGCGGAGCCGTTCCCGGTCCCGGCAGACCGCGCTCAGCGTGGTCAGGACCGACGCATCGACGCTGGGCCCGGCGTCGCCGCGGGGTACCGGCACCGTGTAGGCCTGCAGGGTGGCGACCCGGCGCCGCAGCCGCGACGGCAGCACCTGCTCCAGCTTCGCCAGCGCCCGCAGGGACGCCTCCTCGATCCCCGCGATGGCGCCACCGGTCGCGGTCCGCAGGCCGACGGTGACGGCGACCGCCTCCTCATCGTCGAGCAGCAACGGCGGCAGCACGGCACCGGCGCCGAGCCGGTAGCCGCCGGCGGAACCGCGGGTGGCCGGCACCGGGTAGCCGAGGGTGCGCAGGCGCTCCACGTCGGCGCGCACGGTACGCCCGCTCACGCCGAGGCGTTCGGCGAGTTCGGCGCCGGTCCACTCGCGCGGGGTCTGCAGGAGGGAGAGCAGCCGCAGGAGGCGGGCCGAGGTGTCCAACATTCGTCAAGCATGCCGGACCATTAGGAGCGGTATCGTCCTAATGGTCCGGCACGATCGGTGCCATGACCGAGATCGACACGGCCGAGATCCGTGATTTCCGTATCGACATCTCGCAGGCCGACCTGGACGACCTGGCCGAGCGCCTGGCCCGGGTCCGCTGGACCGACGAGCTGCCCGGCGCCGGCGGTGACTACGGCGTGCCGCTGCCGTACGTGCAGGGCCTGGTGCAGCGGTGGCGCGACGGCTACGACTGGCGCGCGTGGGAGGCGAAGCTCAACTCCCACCCGCAGTTCACCACCACCATCGACGGGCAGAACGTGCACTTCCTGCACGTCCGCTCGCCCGAGCCCAACGCCACGCCGCTGCTGCTCACGCACGGCTGGCCGACCACCGTCGTGGAGTACCTCGATGTCATCGGCCCGCTGAGCGATCCGCGAGCCCACGGCGGCGACCCGGCCGACGCCTTCCACCTGGTGATTCCGTCCATCCCCGGTTTCGGCTTCTCCGGGCCCACCGCCGAGCGGGGCTGGGACCGTTACCGGATCGCCAGAGCGTGGGCCGAGCTGATGCGCCGGCTCGGCTATGCGCGTTACGGCGCGCACGGCAACGACTGCGGCTCACACATCTCGCCCGAGGTCGGTCGCTGCGATCCCGAGCACGTGATCGGCGTGCACGTCACCCAGATCTTCTCCTTCCCCTCCGGCGACCCCGCCGAGCTGGCCGGCCTGGCTGAGGAGGACCAGAAGAAGGTCCGGTTCCTGCAGTGGTGGACGGACAACAGCGGCGCCTACGACAAGCTGCAGTCCACCGCGCCGCAGACACTGGCCCACGCGCTGGCCGACTCGCCGGCGGGGCAGCTGGGCTGGAATGCGCAGCTGCTCGGCCCGAACCTCGACGCGGACTACGTGCTGACCAACACCATGATCTACTGGCTCACCAACACCGCCGCATCGGCCGCACGCCTGTACTACGAGGACTTCCACGCGGAGGGCAAGCCGGCAGAACCCACCACCGTGCCGCTCGGGCTGGCCAACTTCGCCTGGGACTTCCAGTCGATCCGCCCGTTCGCCGAACGCGACCACAAGAACATCGTGTCCTGGAACGTCTACGACACCGGCAGCCACTTCGCCGCACACGACGTGCCCGACCTGCTGATCGACGACATCCGCGGCTTCTTCCGCCGGCTGCGCTGAACCGTGCCGATCGGGGGTGCGCCGCGCGCACCCCCTGTTTGACCTTCCGGGAGCACCGCCATGCAGACCCTGACCCGCCGCGCCCTCAACCGCGCCACCCTCGATCGGCAACTGCTCCTGCGCCGCGCCGACCTCACCCCGCTGCAGGCCATCGAGCACCTGGTGGGCCTGCAGGCGCAGACCCCGCACACCTGGTACGTGGGACTGTGGAGCCGCCTCGCCGCCTGCCGGCCCGAGCAGGTCGCGGCGCTGCTCACCGAGCGGCAGGCTGTGCGGATCGCCCTCATGCGCTCGACGATCCACCTCGTCAGCACGGCCGACGCGCTCGGGCTGCGCCCGCTCGTGCAGCCGGCGCTGGACCGCGACCTGTTCGCCAACCACACCCACGGCCGGGCGATGCGCGACCTGGACACCGGCCAGGTGGTGGCCGCGGGCCGGGAACTGCTTGACGAGCGGCCCCGCACACCGGGCGAGCTCGGCCGGCTGCTGGCCCAGCGGTGGCCGGACCGCAACCCGGCGAGCCTCGCCTACGCGGTGCGCAACCTCCTGCCGGTCGTGCAGACCCCGCCCCGCGGGGTGTGGGGCTCCGGCGGCCGGACCGTCCACGCTCCTCTCGAGTCGTGGGCGGACGCGCCGCTGCGCACCGACCACACGATCGACCGGACGGTCCTGCGTTACCTGGCCGCGTTCGGCCCGGCGACCGTACGCGACGTGCAGACCTGGTGCGGGCTGACCAGGCTGGCGGAGGTGCTCGACCGGCTCCGGCCCCGCCTGGTCACCTTCCGCGACGAGAACGGCGCGGAGCTGTTCGACCTGCCTGACGCGCCCCGGCCCGATCCGCAGGTCAGTGCGCCCGCCCGGTTCTTGTACGACTTCGACAACCTGCTGCTGTCACACCACGACCGCTCCAGGGTGATCACCGACGGGTTCCGCCGGCAGAACTTCAAGCCGCACGGGCCCGTCCGTCGCCTGGTGCTCCTCGACGGGTTCACCGCAGCGACCTGGACGTTCGCCACCGCACACGGCACGGCGACACTGAGCGTGCACCCGTTCGCACCGCTGTCCGCCCCCGACCGCGACGCGTTGACCGTCGAGGGCGGCGGCCTGCTGGACTTCCTCGCTCCCGACGCCTCACACGAGATCCGCTTCACCGCCTAGGTCACGGAGACCACAGCGATCCCAGCAGCCGGTAGCCGGAGGAGGCCTCGCCGGCGGGCGACCCGTCGCGCTCGCTTCTTCAGGCGAGGCGCTGGAGCTGCCGTTCGTGCACGCCGGCCACCCACTCCCAGCCGTCCTTGGCCGATGGGCCGACCCGCGGGTCGCTGAGAGCACAGCCGCCACGCAAGGAGCGCAGGTACGCCCGATCCTGGTCGATCCGGGCATGCACCTCGTCAGCTCCGCCGACGGACCCGTGGCCCGCGACGAAGACATCGACGTCACCCGCCACGCCCTCCAGCAGTCGCAGCGCGGCGAGGTAGTCCTCGATCGGGTCAACGGTGCCGTTCAGGTCGAGCATGGGAATCAAGACATCAGAGAGCATGTCGCCGGCGACGAGAACCCCGCGTTCCTCGATCAACAGCGCCGCATGGCCCGGAGCATGCGCTTGATGCTCGATGATCCGGACCCCGGGGCCGTCCCAGGGGATCTGCGTCGTCTCGGAGGGCAGGCCGGTAATGAGACCGAGCAGGTCCAGCGGTACCTCCTCGGGGATGCCGGCGGCCTTGGCGACCGCATCCACCCCACCCGACGGGCGCTCTCGCGCGGTAGCCGCGCAACGCGCGGTGCCGTAACGGGGCGCCGCGCCGAGACCGGGGTGCCAGAGCAGGTGATCCCAGTGAGGATGCGTCGAGAAACCTGCCACGACGGCCTGGCCCGCATCGGACAGGTCATTCGCCAGGCAGGCCAGCTCGTCGCCCAGCACCCCGGCGTCGATGAGCAACACGCCACCCCGGCCCTGCACGACCACGGCGTTGCTCTGGCAGAACTCGCTCTCGTGGACCAGCACGCCCTCCGCGACCTGCCTCAGCACGAGCTGGCCTCCTTGACGTCCCGGATGGCGTAGCGATGCATCGTGACGCCCTGCTCGAACGATCGCTGCTCGAGCAGCTCGAGGTCGATCGGCACGTCGTAGCCGTCGAACAATCGTGGAACCACGGTCCGGGTGTCCGATCAACGCGGCCGTCGAGGTGCTCGGAGATCGCTGGTCGTTGCTCGTGCTGCGCGACGTCATCCTCGGCGACCGCCGCTACTTTCGGGCGCTGCTCACCGGCTCGATCGAGGGCATCGCTTCGAACATCCTCGCCGACCGCCTCGTGCGGCTCGTCGAGGCAGGGATCCTCACCCGCGGCAGCGCCGCGCGGGGGCAACGCGCTCGCTACAGCCTCACCGAAGCCGGCATCCAGACTCTTCCGATCATCTACGCCCTCGGCAACTGGGGCCTCGACTGGCGCCCGGGCAGCGACGAGCTCCGGAGCCGGCAGCAGCTCATGCGCGATGAGGGTCCGGCGTTCATCGAGGAGCTCATGGACGAGCTTCGCGTCCGCCACCTCGGCGCCCCGCCGAAGCCGCACGACGGTCCAGGCCCGTTCGAGCGCATCGACGCCGCCATGGGACAGACGCACTGACTTGCTGCTCAGGCCCCGAACGAGGCACAGACTCGTGGCCAGGCGCCTGAGATGGCCAGGCGCCTGAGATGGCCAGGCGCCTGAGCAGGCCCTTCCCCTCGGCCCGCGCCTCAGGCCGGAGATCCCGTGTCGAAAGTCATCGCCCGTCTCGTGACATTTGCTTCTGTTTCGCTCCAGGCCCTCAGGTGGAGGATCGCTTCACGTAACCCCACCTCAACGGGAGCATTCATGACCCTCTCACCCGCGACCAAGACCGTCCGGATCGAGCGCACCTATGCGACCACGCCCGAGCACGTGTGGCGCCTGTGGACCACCGGCGAGGGCATCGAGTCCTGGTGGTCGCCCGACGGCTTCACGGTGAACGTCGGGAAGCTGGACCTGCGGCCCGGCGGCGAGCTGATCTACACGATGACCGCGACCGCGCCCGAGCAGATCGCGTTCATGGAGGGCGCCGGGCTGCCGCTGAGCACCGAGTCGCGCAAGACCTTCGTCGACGTGGAGGCGCCCGCGCGGCTCTCCTACACCTCCCTGGCCGACTTCATTCCGGGCGTGGAGCCGTACGACTTCCTCACCGTGGTCGAGATCCGGCCCGAGGGCGACGGCGTCCGCGTCACCATGACCATGGACGCGATGCATGACGAGGAGTGGACCCAGCGCCTGACGGCCGGCCGCGGCAACGAACTGGACAATCTCGGCCGGGTCATCGATGCGGGAGAAGGCCCCGCCTGATCTCGTCACGCTCGTGGTACGCATGGTCTCGTCCTTGAACGGCCACGACGCCGCCACTCTCGGCCCCCGCCTCCGCCGACGGACGATCGCAGCTGACCCGGGGCGTCGGCATGCTCGCGCGTCCGAGACCCCAGTTCTCGCAGGACCGGCCGCCGGATTCGATATCCGGCTGCGGCCTCTACTCTGGTCAGCCAGGATGCGAGGACGGGCGGTGGGAGGATTGGCGGACCTGTGGCGAACCGACCGCGCCGTCCGGCTGGCGCCGGTCGGCGCGGCCGCCTGCAGCGCCCTGCTGCCGCTGGTGCAGGTCGGGCTGGCGTTCAGCTATGTGGGCAACGGCGTCGGCACCGGGCTGTGGAGCATCGCGGCGACCGCGGCCTACCTTCCGCTGCACCTGCGCCACGTCTGGTACGCGGCGCGGGCGCACAGGCCGCCGCTCGGCGGCTGGTCGCTGGCGGTGATGGCCGTGGTCATCCTCGGGGCCACCCCACTGGCCGGGAACATGTGGCCGCGGGCGTACACGGCCCTGGTGGTGTCGTTCCTGCTGGTGCTGCCCGCACCGTGGTCGTACGTGGGGTACGTGGCGGTGGTGGCCACGGCGGCGCCGGTGGCCCATACCCTCGGGCTGTCGTGGGCGGCCGCGCCGTGGCTGACGTTCTCGGTGCTGTGCGGCAGCGCGGCGCTGCTGATGCTGGTATGGCTGGCCGCGGCGTTGACCCGGTTGCAGACGGCCAGGGAGGCGCTGGCTCAGCGGGCCGTCATGCAGGAGCGGCGCAGGATCGACGACGACCTGCGCCACAGCCTCGGCAGCGCGCTGGAGTCGATCGCGGCGCGTGGTGATCGGGCGGCGGGCAAGGCCGCTGGGGGCGAGCCGGCGGACGCGGCGGAGGAACTCACCGGGCTCGCCGACGATTCCCGGCGCACGCTGGCCGAGGCCAGGCGGCGGGTACGCGGCTACCGGCAGCCGTCGCTGCGCACCGAACTGGAGACGGCCGCCGCCCTGCTGACCGCGGCGGGCATCGTCACCCGCCTGGACCTGCCTCGCGCCGGCATCCTGGACACCATCGCCCCGCAGCAGCGAGATGCGCTGCGCGCGACCGTCACCCGCCTGCTGCGTGAGGGGAACGCCCGCGCCTGCACGATCACGGCGACCGTCCTGGACGGCCGGGTGCTGCTGGAGGTGCGCGCCGACGGCGCCGTCGAGACGATCGAGGTGCCGGCATGACCCCCTCCATTCCGCCGCGGTGGGTGCTGCGGCACCCGCACTGGCCCCTGATCGCCCTGCACGTGCCGCTGGCCGTCCAGGTGCCGGTGTACACGAGCCTCGGCACGGACGGTTCGCCGCCTTCCGCCCCGCTGCCCGCGATCCTGGCCACCGCCGCGATCCTCGGGCTCCAGCTACGGCACAGCCTGGCCGCCGCCCGGGGTGAGCGGCCCGCGGGGTGGCGCTGGAGCTTCGCGGCACTCCTGTTGCTCACCTACGCGCCGCTGTGGGTGCTGAACCTGAACTGGGTGGCCATCTCCACTCTCGTTCTGGCCTCGACGGTGATGTTGCTGCGCGGCCGGACGATGTGGGCGGTTGCCGCCGCACAGCTGGCGGTCTACGTGGTCTTCCAGGTGATCGCGACCGTACGGACACCGGGCTTCAGCGTCTGGCAGGTCGTCATCCTGGCCCTGTACGCCGTGGTCGTGCCCAGTCTGTTCGCCGCGGCCCTAGTGGGCGGGGCCCGGCTGGTCCGGCTGCTGAACGAGCTGGACGCCGCCCGAACCGAACTGGCCGCGACGGCCGTCGGCGAGGAGCGGATCCGGGTCTCGCGCGACCTGCACGACCTGCTCGGCCAGAGCCTGTCGGCGATCTCCCTCAAGGGCGACCTGGCCCTGCGGCTGCTCACCAGGGACGCCACCGCCGCCCGCGCCGAGATCGAGAGCCTGACCGGCGTGGCCCGCGACGCGCTGCACGACGTACGCGCGATCACCCGCGACCAGCACACCGTGTCGCTGCGTACGGAGATCGACGGGGCCGCGGCCCTGCTCGGCGCCGCAGGGGTGGACACCCGGCTCGACGTGGCAGACCTGCCGTCACTGCCCGCCTCCGCGCAGAGCGCCCTGGCCTGGGCCATCAGAGAGGGCACCACGAACCTGCTGCGCCACAGCGACGCCGGCTCCTGCACCATCACGCTCTCCCGGCAGCGCGGGAGCGTACGGCTGGAAATCGTCAACGACGGCGTCCGCGACGGCCTGGGGAACGGCTCCCAGTACGGCTCCGGGCTCGCCGGAGTGGCCGAGCGGGCCGAAGCCGCGTCCGGCTCGTCCGACGCCGGTGTTCACGACGGCCGGTTCCGGCTGTCGGTCGAGGTCCCCGAGGAGGTCGCGTGATCCGCGTGCTGATCGCCGAGGACATGCACATGATCAGGTCCGCGCTGGTCGCGTTGCTGTCGCTGGAGGACGACATGGAGGTGGTCGCCGAGATCGAGCGCGGGGACGAGGTGCTGGACGCCGCGCTGCGGGTGCGCCCCGACGTCGCCGTACTGGACATCGACATGCCGGGCCTGGACGGGCTGTCGGCGGCCGAGCAACTGTCCGCGCGGCTTCCCGACTGCCGCACTCTCGTGCTCACGGGGCTCAGTCAGCCGGGCAACCTGCTGCGTGCGCTGAAGGTGCATGTGAAGGGATTCATCGTGAAGGACGCCCCGGCGCAGACCCTCACGGACGGGATCCGGCGGATCGCGAGAGGCGAGCGGGTGATCGACCCCGAGCTCGTCGCGGCGGCGCTCGAGACAGGCAGCAGCCCGCTGACGGCCCGCGAGACCGAGGTGCTGCGCGCCGCGGCGAGCGGCATCCGCACCGCCCAGATCGCCACCCAGCTCTCGCTGTCGCAGGCCACGGTACGCAACTACCTGTCGAACGCGATCAGCAAGGTAGGCGGGCGCAACCGCATCGATGCCATCCGCATATCTCGTGACGCCGGCTGGCTCTGACGGGCCGGCTCATAGTCGCCTGAGGTAGTCCGCCGGCTCGGCAGGGGTGTCGGCCATGAGCCCGATGTAGCCGTCCGGGCGGATCAGCACGGTCGTGCCCGGGCGCCCGCCGTACATGCGGTGCAGGTGCCCGGTCGTGTCGACGAGTCCGGCCTGCCCCTCGCGGACGACGGTGTAGGCGCGGACCCGGGGGTCGGTGAGGCCGGGGTCGGCGCCGAAGGTCAGGGCGGTGAAGTGCGGACCGCGGAGCAGGTCGAACAGGCGGGTCTGACGGCCGTCGAGCATGACGGGAGCGTCGGGGGCGACGTCTCCGGCGCGGACGCGGCCGCGGCGGCCGGTGAGGTGCCGGGTCAGCGGGCCGGTGCGGTAGACGGGGTGGTCGTGGCGGGTACGGCGCTGCTGGCGGGCCATGGCGGACTTCAGGATCAGCCGCAACACCGGGCGGATGGCGCGCGGCGGAACCCTGCCCTTCAGCCGCCGGTCGCTGTCGGCCAGGATCTCCCGGGCGACCGGCAGCCGCTCGGCCTCGTAGGTGTCCAGCAGCTCGGCCCTGGCCGCGCCCTGGATGACCAGGGCGAGCTTCCAGCCGAGGTTGTAGGCGTCCTGGATGCCGGTGTTCATGCCGTGGCCGCCGAACGGGCTGTGCACGTGGGCGGCGTCTCCGGCCAGCAGCACCCGGCCCACCCGGTATCGCTCGACCATCCGCAGGTTGTAGCGCCAGGTCGACAGCCAGGCAGGGTCGGACGCCTGGAGGTCGGCGCGCCCGGTCCTGCCGGCGAGGGCACGGCGCACGGTGCCGAGGTCGCCCTCCTGGCCGGGCTCCAGCGAGGTGACGACCTGCCAGGTGTCGGCGTGCGGGATGGGACGGGCGGCCAGCATGTGGCCGTCGGCGGTCACCCACAGGTGCGTGCCGCTGCCGCGGTCCAGGCCGTCGATGCGCACGTCCGCGATGAGGGCCCGCATGTCCTCGGTCGTGGACCCGGTGAAGGGCAGGCCGAGCGTGCGGCGGACCAGGCTGCGGCCGCCGTCCGCGGCCACCAGGTAGCGGGCGCGGACCCGCTCGCCGCCCTCCAGCGTCGCGGTCACGCCCTCGTCGTCGGCGTCGAATCCGGTCAGCCCTCGCCCGAACTCCACCTTCCCGCCGAGTTCGGCGAGCCGGTCGCGCAGGATCGACTCCGTACGCCACTGGGGCAGCGCCACGGGGTTCGGGTACGGGCGCGACAGGTCGGCGGGGACCGGCGGCAGGCGCAGGTCGAAGAGGGGTTCGGTGCCGAGGTGGAAGCGGAGCCAGCCGCGGATGTCGCCCGCCGCCAGGATGCGGTCGGCGACGCCGAGATCGTCCAGCGCCTCTAAGGAGCGCGGCTTGAGGGTGAAGCCGCGTGAACCGGCGGCGGGCGCCGCGGCCTGCTCCACGATGCGGCAGGCGATCCCCCGGCGGGTCAGGTCACAGGCGAGGGTCAGGCCGGTCGGTCCGGCGCCCACGATCAGTACGTCCGTCATGACGCCCACATTAGGACCTGTCCATTTGTATATGTCAAGATAGAGGTATGTCACTGCGATACGCCTTGCTCGGCTTGCTGGAGGACGGACCCGCCAGCGGCTACGCCCTCAATGTCCGCTTCGAGCGGTCGCTGCAGCGCTACACCTGGACCGCGCGGCAGAGCCACATCTATCCAGAGCTCAAGCGCCTGGCGGATGAGGGCCTGGTCGTCATCGCCGAGGAGGGGGCTCGCGGCAGCCGTACCTATGCGATCACCGACGCGGGCCGCGAGGAGCTGCGCGCCTGGCTGCTGTCACCGCCCAAGCCACGCGCCGTACGCGACGAACACGGCCTGCGCATGTGCCTGCTGTCGGCTCTGGATCCGCTGGAGGCGAGCACGCTCGTGCGGGGACATCTGGAGACAGCCGAGCAGATGATCGCCGAGCTCGAGTCCATCGCCGAGGCCGCCGACGCAGGCGACCACCCCCGCGGCCGCCTGCGCTTCGGCCGGCTCGCGCTGCAGTACGGGATCTTCCAGTACGAGGCGCAGCGTGAGTGGGCCCGATGGGCTCTGGAGCAGCTGGAAAGCTGAGGGCGCCCTCGCGGCCGGTGATCTGTGATGGTGGATGATGAACGTATCGGTTAACGGTGCGTTGCGGAGATCGTCGTTGTTCGGGAGACGGGTTCGGCCGAACCTGGAGCGGTGAACGTACTGATCTCCGGCGCTTCGGCCGCCGGTCCCGCCCTTGCCCACCGGCTGCGCCGCTCGGGTCACCAGGTGACCGTGGTGGATCGCGTCCCGGCGCTGCGTGACAGCGGCTATGCCGTCGGCCTGCGGCTCGGAGCCGACTGAGTTGACCGGGAAGACCCACAGCCTGGAACGCATGATCTTCTTCTCCGACGCGGTCATCGCCATCATGCTGACCCTGCTGGCCATCGAGTTGCCCGTACCGGAGGTCCACGACCCCCTGCACCTGTGGGAGGCCCTCGCGGCGCACGGCTCGGAGTACATCGCGTTCCTGATCTCGTTCTGCGTGATCGCCGCCACGTGGACCGCGCACCACATGCTCTTCGTCCACGTCAGCCGTACCGACCCGCCCCTCATCACGTTGAACCTCCTGGCCCTGCTCGGGTACGTGTTGATCCCCTGGGCGAGCAAGACCCTCGGCGAGGTGCCGAACGGAGCAGGAGTGGTCGTCTACGCGACGGCCATGACGTTCCTGGGCGCCACCATGCTCCTGGTACTCCGGCACGTCGTCCGCTCCGGGCTCCTGGACCCCAGCGCGCCCCGTGGCGTGATCAGCGGGATCCAGGCATGGTCCGCGATGACGACGATCATGTTCGCGCTGTCCATCCCGGCCGGCTTCGTCCTCGGGCGATGGACCATGATCGCTTGGCCGGTCGGCTATGCCGGCCAGCGGCTTGTCGCCGAGTACTACATCCGCAGGAACCGAAAGGGACTCGAACCCGAAGGCGGCCGCGTGCCCCGTTGAGCGCGGTCGCGGTCAGCCCGCCGTCCAGGGCCGGAGCTTCTCGGGGTTCCGTACCGCCCAGATGTGCTGGATCCGGTCCCCTACGACGTCGAGGGCCATCACCATCACGGTGAGGCCGTCTTGCTGAGCCACCAGACCGGGCTGACCGTTGACCGTACGCTCCAGGATGATCAGATCGGGCGCCTTGCCGACGATGTCGATCAGGAGGTGTGCGATCTGTTCGCCGCCTTCGACCGGGTGGAGCACGGCGCTGGCGAGGCCGCCGCCGTCGGCGGTCCCCGTGGCGTCGGGGGCGAGGAGGCCGATGAGGGCGTCGATGTCCTTGGCTTCCCAGGCCTGCTTGAACTCCCTGACGATGCCGGCGCGCTGGGCCGACGGAGTCGCGGGAGGCTGCGAGGCGCGGATGCGACCGCGGGCCGAGGAGGCCAGCTGGCGGCAGGCCGCCGGGGTACGGCCGACGATCTCGGCCACTTCGGCGAAGGAGTAGCGGAAGACGTCGTGCAGGATGAGCGCGACGCGCTCGGCCGGGGTCATCGATTCCAGCACGACGAGGAAGGCCATGTTGATCGACTCGTCGAGGGTGACGCGGTCGGCCGGGTCGACCGTGGCGCCGCCCGGACGCCCGCTGATCCACTCCGTACGTTCGGGCAGCGGCTCGGGGATCCATTCGCCCACGTAGCGCTCCCGCCGGGCCCGTGCCGAGCCGAGCAGGTCGAGGCAGACACGGCTGGCGACCTTCGTCAGCCAGGCGCCGGGGACGTCGATGGCCTCCTGCTGCTGCCGGGACATGGCGTACCAGCGGGCGTAGGTCTCCTGGACGACGTCCTCGGCATCGGCCAGGGAGCCGAGCAGCCGGTACGCGAGATTGATCAGCTGACGCCGCTCGCTCATGATCGCGCTCAGGCTCGGATCGAGCCTGCCGGCTCCTGGCTCGGAAGGGGTGGTCATGTGTGGCCGACTTTCCTCTGTCGCATCTGCTTTCACCAGACCGACGAGACAGCACCCCGGAATGTGAGGTCGGCGCGGCCAGATTTGCCGGGCCTTTCCGCCGCATGATAAAAACCGACCGTACGGTTTTTTCTTGAGGAGGCAACATGTCCTTGCGTGCACTCGGCCACGGCCTGTCCAGCCCCGCCATGGGTCTGGGCTGTATGGGAATGAGCGACTACTACGACGGCCGCGACGACGAGGCGGAGTCGATCGCGACGATCCACCATGCGCTCGACCTGGGCATCACCCACCTGGACACCTCTGACATCTACGGCCCGTTCACCAACGAGGAGCTGGTCGGCCGGGCCATCGCCGGGCGGCGCGACGAGGTGCTGCTGGCGACCAAGTTCGGCCTGGAACGCATGCCCGACGGCGGCAACCGCTTCAACGGTCGGCCGGAGCATGTCCTGGCCGCGTGCGACGCCTCACTGAAGCGCCTCGGCGTCGACCACATCGACCTGTACTACCAGCACCGGATCGACCCGGACGTGCCGGTCGAGGAGACCTGGGGCGCCATGGCCGAGCTGGTGGCCGCCGGCAAGGTGCGTCACCTGGGGATCTCGGAGGCGACGCCGCAGACGCTGAGGCGGGCCGCGGCCGTGCACCCGATCGCGGCCGGGCAGTACGAGTACTCCCTGTTCACCCGCGACATCGAACAGGACGTGCTGCCCGTGCTGCGGGAGCTGGGCATCGGCCTGGTCGTCTACAGCCCGCTGGGCCGCGGCATGCTGACCGGCGCGGCCACCGGCGGCTGGTCGGCCGGCGACTTCCGCTCCCGCAACCCGCGCTTCCAGGGCGAGAACCTGACCGCCAACCTCGCCCTGGTCGAGCGGGTCCGCGCCGTGGCCGAGGCGAAGGGCATCACACCCGCCCAGCTCGCGCTGGCCTGGGTGCTGGCCCAGGGCAACGACGTCGTGCCGATCCCCGGCACGCGCCGCCGTACCCGGCTGGCGGAGAACGCGGCGGCCCGCGACGTCGTGCTCACCGCCGGCGATCTCGCGGCGATCGAGGAGGCCGTCCCGCCGGGCGCGGTGGCCGGAGAGCGGTACCCGGCGGGCTACCCGGTGCGCCACTGATGAGCCCCGCCGCCGAGCCCAAGCAGGAGCGCGCCCGCAGGACGCGGCAGGCGCTCCTGCGGGCGGCCGCCGAGGCGTTCGCCGAGAACGGCTACCAGGCCACCTCCATGAACGACATCGCAGCCCGGGCGGAGATGGCCAAGGGCGCGCTGACCTTCCATTTCCCGAGCAAGGCGGCGGTCGCGGCGGCCGTCATCGAGTCGTTCTACGACCGCTGGCCGCCCGTCGCCCAGCGGCTGCGCGCGGAGCACGCCAGCCCGCTGGAGACGGTCTGGTCCCTGTTGAGCCACCTGGCCGGGGGCTTCCGCGAGGACGCGCTGGTGCGCGCGGCCGTGCGTCTGCAGGGCGAGACCAACCTCATCGACGCGCCGCTGCCGGCGCCGTACCGGGACTGGACCGATCTGCTGGCCGGCCTGTACGGCGAGGCGGAGGCGGCGGGAGAGCTGCGTCCCGGCATCGACCCGGCCGAGCTGGCCCGGATCACGGTGGCGGCGTTCTTCGGCGTCCAGCACATCTCCCAGGCCCAGACCGGCCGCGCCGACCTGGGCGAGCGGGTGGAGGAGCTCCTGCGGCTCCTGCGACCGGCCGTCACGGCGAGCGGCTGACACGCGCTCGTACGTGCCGGCTACTCCTGCGTCGTGTCACCGAGCGACTCGAGCAGGCCGCGCATCAGGCCCGCCAGCTGATCACGCTCCTCCGGACTCAGCGTGGCCAGCAGGCGGGCCTCGTTCTCCACATGCGGGGCGACGAGTTCGTCGATCTTCGCCAGCCCGTGCTCGGTCAGCCGGACCCGGATCGAGCGCCGATCCCCCTCGTCCGGCATCCGTTCGACCAGGCCTTTGGCCGCGAGCCTGTCGATCCGGTTGGTGATGGCGCCGGAGGTCACCATGGCGGCCCGGTTGAGGGCGCCGGCCGTCAGCTCGTACGGCGGCCCCGACCGGCGCAGGGTGGCCAGCACGTCGAACTCCCACCGTTCCAGCCCGTGCGCGGCGAAGAACTCCTTCAGCTCGCGGTCCAGCAACCGCGCCAGCCTGCTGACCCGCCCGACGATCCCCATGGGCCAGGTGTCGACGTCGGGCCGTTCGCGCAGCCACTGGGTCATGATCAGGTCCACCGCGTCGCCCAACGGGGCCTCCTCTCGGCCGCTCGACGGTCATGCGCCGCCGGCTCTCTCAATGCAAAGTATCTCAACGTTCATCTACTTGACGTTGAGCTTGCGCCTATGCTGTTATCTCAACGTTGAGATTATCAATAAGGAGCGATCGGGATGGTCGTCTCCTCGAGGAACGGCTCGACGTGAACACACATCTCCTGCCCGGCATCGGCGACCCCGGTGATCGGCGCCTCGGTGCGGAGCGCGGCGCGGCATGAGGAGCGGCCGGCACCTCCTCACCGCGGGTGTGACGGCGCTGGCACCGGCGATCTGGGGAAGCACCTATCTGGTCACCACCGAGTGGTTGCCGCCGGACCGCCCGCTGCTGGCCGCCACCGTACGGGCGCTTCCCGCGGGCCTGATACTGCTGGCCTTCGCCCGTACGCTGCCGACGGGGACCTGGCTGTGGCGCGCCCTGGTGCTCGGAACGCTCAACATCGGCGCGTTCAACTTCCTGCTGTTCGTCGCCGCCTATCGCCTGCCGGGCGGAACAGCCGCAATGATCATGTCGGCGCAGCCGATGCTCGTCCTGGTCCTGGCGGCGCTGTTCATCGGGGACAGGATCCGGTACGCGCACGTGGCGGCCTGCGTCCTCGGCGCGGGCGGTGTCGCGTTGCTCGTGTTCAACGGGGCAGCGGCACTGGACTTCGTGGGGGTGGCGGCGGCGCTGGCCGGGGCGGCCTGCATGGCCGTCGGCATCACGCTGACCAAACTGTGGGGACGCCCGGACGGAGTGGGACTGCTCCCCTTCACCGCCTGGCAGCTCATCGCGGGCGGACTCGTGCTGTCGCCCTTCACGCTGGCCGTCGAAGGTCTGCCGGACACCATCAGCGGGGCCAACCTCATCGGATTCGGCTATCTCATGTCCCTGGGCGCGGTCATCAGTTATGCGATCTGGTTCCGCGGGATCGAGAGGCTGCCGGCACTGGCGGTTTCCGTCCTCGCCCTGTGCAGCCCGATCGTCGCGACCCTCCTCGGCTACCTGTTTCTGCATCAGACGCTGTCGATGCCGCAGCTGGCCGGAGCCCTGGTGATCATCGGTGCCGCGCTGCTGGCGCAGCTCCGACCGGCCAACCCGCTGCACACCACAATGAGAGAGAAGAAATTGACCGCACACGAGAATCATCCACACTCGACCCTGAGATCCTGGCTGGGCGTCGCCGTCATCACCGCCAGCTTGTTCGTCTTCGTCACCACCGAGCTGATGCCCGTCGGCCTGCTCACTCCGGTGAGCTCGAGCCTGAGCGTGTCCGTGGGCGTCGCCGGGCTGATGGTCACGCTGTACGGCGTTTCAGCCGGGCTCGGCGTGCCGTTCATCGTGGCCTGGACCAGGCGCGTCAACCGGCGCGTGCTGCTGTCCGCACTTCTGGCGATACTGGCCCTGGGAAACCTCATCACGGCCGTCTCACCGAACTATCCGCTGGTCCTGACGGCGCGGCTGCTCATGGGATTCGCCAACGGGGTGTTCTGGGCCATAGGCGTGGGCATGGCGATGCGCCTCGTTCCGGAACGCCACGCGAGCAGGGCGTCCGCGATCGCGCTGTCCGGCATCTCGATCGCCACGGTGGTGGGCATCCCACTGGGAACCTTCCTCGAAAGCCTCACCAGCTGGCGGACCACGTTCCTCATCTGGAGCGCGCTCAGCGCGCTGGTGTTCCTCGCGGTCGCCACCGTGATTCCCTCGCTGCCCTCGCAAAATGCGGTCCCGGTGCGGGAGGTCTTCGGACTCCCCCGCACGAACGTGCGACTCCGTCTGGTGATGTTCGCCGTCATTCTGTACGTGCTCGGCCATTTCGGGGCGTACACGTTTGTGCGGCCCTTCATGGAGGACAATTCGGCCGCCACGCCGACCTTCATCGCCGGACTGCTGATAATTTATGGCGTCGGAGGCGCGGCCGGAAACTTCATCGCCGGATATACGGTGAACAAGAGCCCGAGAGGCAGCTTCATCGCCGCCTGCGCAGGACTCGTGATGTCCCTGCTGTTGCTGCTCACGATCGGTCACTCGCAGGTCGGTGCGATCGTCTCCCTGGCCCTCTGGGGAGTTTCCTTCGGCGCCGCCAACCTGTGCCAGATCAACATGACGCTCGCCGCCGCGCCCGACACCTTTGAAGCCGCTATGTCGATCAACACCTTGGGATACAACACATCCATTGCGCTCGGCGCGCTTTTCGGTGGACTGTTCGCCGATCGTCTCGGTGTCCCGAGCGCCGTCTGGTTCGGTGTGGCGCTGACAGCGGCTTCGCTGCTCCTCACGCTCAGCACCGGACGGAAGACCTCACGCACCGTCCCCGATCGTGAGTTGACCACCAGTAGCTGAGTCTGTCCTCCAGGCACGCCTGTTCCCCGCCGTCATAGCCATTGTCGGCGGGGAATGGGCAGGCCCGGCGCGGCGGCGGCGCTCGGCGCCATGAAAGGTGCCGACAAATCTTGGTCAACTGTTCCGAACGGAGATGCTCCCCGAACATTCCCTCAGCCCAGGCATGTTTCCCTATTGTCGACGATGCCGACAGGACAAATGTCCATTTTATATAGGGGCGGCCCGATGGGCTCTTTTTCTAGAATCATCGGCGGCATGGGGGCCGCTGCCCTCGCGGGGATCACGCTGGGCGCGATGCCGCAGGCGGCACAGGCGATGCCCGGTCCGGCGAAGGCCGTGAACGTCCCGTGCGACCCGGACGCGCTGGTCACGGCCATCAGCACAGCCAACGGGAACGGAGCCGGCACCCTCCTCCTCTCGCCGGACTGCGTCTACAACTACACCACCGCGACCGGCTCCGGCGACGCACTCCCGATCATCACGGGCGACATCACCCTGGTGGGCGGTTCGGGCACAAGTATCAGGCGCGATGAATGGCGACCGTGGGCGAGGCGGGCACCGGCGCCGAGGCCGTGCTCCTGGCCCGCCGGCGGCGATCCGACGTCGTTCTCATGGACGTGCGCATGCCCGATATGGATGGCATCGAGGCGACACGGAAGATCTGCGCTGCCGCGGATCGCGCCGGCGTCCGCGTGCTGATCCTCACGACGTTCGATCTCGACGAATACGTGTACGCGTCGCTACGGGCAGGGGCAAGCGGCTTCCTCCTCAAGAACGCCACCGCGACAGAGCTCCTGGCCGCCATCCAGATCGTCGCCTCCGGCGAAGCGCTGCTCGCGCCCACCGTGACCCGCCGGCTCATCGCCGAGTTCCTGCAGGGCCCGCACCTCGCCCCGGCCGTGCGAGACCTCAACGAGATCACCCAGCGCGAGCTGAGGTGCTCACCCTCATCGGCAAGGGCATGTCCAACTGCGAGATCGCCGTGCACCTTCACCTCACCGTCGGCACGGTCAAGACCCACATCGGCCGTCTCCTGGCCAAACTGCACGCCAGGGACCGAGCCCAGCTCGTCATCGCCGCCTACGAAGGCGGGCTCGTCACTGTCCCGGACGGCCGCCGTCGACCAGCTGGTCCAGGACGTGGGTGAGGGCGGTGGCGAAGGCCGGCGGGTCGAAGATGAAGGCGAGATGGTTGCCGGGGAACTCGGCGTACTCGCAGCCGAGATGGTCGGCGTGGAGACGGGCGGTACGAGCGTAGTAGGCGTCACCGCTGTCGCGTCCGGCCGCGGCGGCCACCGGTATCCGGTTGCGGCGGATGGCGTCGAAGTCCGGCCGATAGGTGCTGATCTGCAGGTACTCCCTCGCCATGAAGAAGTCCGCGTTGGGCACGGCGCTGGTGGGAGGGAGCGGGTCGAAGCCGACAAGGCACTCGTTGAAGACGTCCATGGCCGCCATGGCCCCGTCGGCGAGGTAGGTCTTGTGCACTCGGTCGGCCCAGGCCAGACACGTGTCCGCGTCCGGCAGGATGAGCAAGGTCGGCCCCTCGTGCACCACCAGAGCGGCGATCGTCTCCGGGTGGCCGGCGGCGAGTTCCAGGGCGATATTGGCGCCGCCGCTGTTGCCGAACACGAAGGCCTTGTCGTGTCCCATGGCCCTGATCACCGCGACCGCGTCCCGCGCCTGCTGGGCCATGTCCAGGTCGGCTTCGGTGTCGACGACGCTGCGTGAATTGCCTCTCCGGTCGTAAGTGACCACGGTGTACCGATCGGCCAGCACGTTCATCAGGCGGTGGTACCGGGCGGCGTCTCCGCCCCCGCCGGGGATCAACAGGAGCAGAGGGCCGCTGCCCTGGTGGTCGTAGACGATGTCCGCGCCCTCGGTGCGTACGGTGCCGGTAGCGATGTCCATCGGTGATGTCCTCTCTGGAAAGGTGCGGCCCGGCAGGGCGAACGCGAGAATCCGCCGGAAGGCATGCGCGTAGGCGCCGGCTGGGTCTGGGTTGCTGCTCCCCCGAGCCGCGTGGGGAGATGGCGGCATTGACCATCCCCGTTATCAGCCGGGGACGAAGGTCGCCCGGGCGGACACGCAACTCGTCCCATCCGGTTCTCTCGACCCCGTACAAGAAGCATAGCGAATCTTGCGCAACGCGAAAAGATGCGGGATCAGAAAAAATTGAGGGACCGTTCCCTGCTGGGAACCGATCTATCCGAGCACCGGGTAGTTCGCGCGGAACACGTTGTGCGGGTCACGGGCCCGCTTGATCTCCCGCAGCCGCGCGAGCGCGCTGCCGGAGAAGGATTTCGCCGCCGTGTCACCGGGAGACAGCACGGTGTACGGCGTACGGCCGCTGATGTAGGCCTCCAGGTCGGCCACGACCTCGGCCTGCTTGGCGCGCGTCGCGTCGGCCGCGTGCGGCAGGCCGAGACCCAGCAGGCCGAGCAGGTACGGCTCAGCCACCGCGCCGCTCGCACCCGCCCCGCCGCCCGGTTCGGCGAGCGCCCCGCCCAGGTGCCTGATCTGCACGTTGATGAGTGGTTCGATGGGCTTGGCGAGCAGGAGCTCCACCGCGTCCGCGTCCAGGCCGGTGAGCAGCTCCGCACGAGCGATGGACGGGGCCGGGTCGGTGGGCTCGGCGGCGATGTCACCCAGGTCGGCAATCGGGACGACGCCGCGGCTGTCGGAGATCGCGCCCTCGATCTTGTCGATGCGCACCAGCAGATCCTCCCCCTGGGCCGCCTCACCCAGGTAGGCCAGATCCAGCGTGACCAGCGGCGGCGCGCCGGGGGGCTGGAGCCGGTTGATCCAGACACTGAGTTCACGCGGCGCCTCGGCGGTGATCTCCAGGAACGCCTCGTACACCTCCCTGGTCCGGTGCTCCGGCCAGATCACGCGCCCGCCATACAGGACCGGCACGGGATACAGCTGGAGTTCGAGGGCGGTCACCACCGCGAAGTCCCCGCCACCGCCGCGCAGCGCCCAGAACAGCTCGGCATCGGACTCGGCGCTCACCCGGCCCGGCTTGCCATCGGCGTCCACGATGTCGATGGCCCGCACGCTGTCGGAGGCCAAGCCGTACTTGCGGCTGAACCAGCCGACCCCGCCGCCCAGGGTGTAGCCGGTCACGCTGACCCCCGGCGCGCTGCCGGCCAGGCCGGTCAGACCCAGCGGACCGGCCGCGGCCAGCACCTGCCCCCACTTCACGCCCGCGCCCACGCGGACCACGCGCTCCTTGGCGCGTACCTCCACCTCGTTCAGCAGGGCGGTACGCAGCAGGATCAGGCCTTCCACATCACCCGAGGCGCCATGCCCGCTCGGCTGCGCGGTCACCGTCATACCCGCCCGCCGCGCGTAACGCACGAGCGCGGCCACGTCATCGGCATCCGCGGCCTCCGCCACGGCCGCCACCGGCTGCCTGACGGTCAGATTCCACGCGGTGGCCGCCTGTTCAAAGCCGTCGTCACCGGGCAGGAGCACGCGCCCCTTGAGGACACCGCGCAGATCGTTGATTGTCATCGTCTCCCCTTTTACGAGTTCTCAGAAATGTGGAGGAACACCGTGCCGCACCACGGCAAGGACGGCACCCTGACCTCGATGCCGCCCCTGCACTGGCTCCGGCCGCCGGGGCCGGGTCACCTTGGACCGATGGGATCAGGCGGGCTGCGGGGCGGGCGTCGCCGGAGCGGCCGCGACCTTGCGGGTCTCGCGCATCATCAGCAGGCCGTTGACCACCATCAGCGTCGCCGTCAGGCCGTGGACACCGAGCGCGGTGGCCACGGAGCCGTGGTGGGCCAGCACGTTGGTCATGTCGCCGTACGCGGCGAGGGCCTCCACCAGCAGCACCCAGCTCAGCGCCCGGCGGCGGCCCGTCACCAGCAGGATGCCCAGGACCAGGGCCAAGACGACGTCGCGGATTCCCTTGGTGATCAGGAAGCCGTCGCCGTCGCCGGACGGCCAGCTCGGCAGGCCGAAGCCCGGCGCCATCGTCTCCGGGCTCAGGACGTACTCCATCCCGAACCAGAGCATGAAAAGGATGAAGGCGGCGGCCAGGACAGTGTTGATCTTCTTCAGCGACATTGTTCTTCTCCTTGTAAATCTTGGTGAGTCGTGTGGGCCGGGGGCGCGGTGTATGCCGTGCCGGGGCCATCACCGTTCGTGGTCGTCGACGAAGTGGTTGTCGTGGGCTTCGTGAAGCCGGCTCAGGTCCCGCTCGCTCACAGTGGCGAGCTGCGCGAAGTACTCCTCCCGCGGCACGCCTGGCGAGAGCGCCATGAGGAGGGTGGCAGGTTCGGCGCGCTCCTTCCGGAGCGCGTGGACGCCACCCATCGCGGCATGTGCGGTGTCGCCGGGCCGCAGTGTTCGCCAGGCCTGCCCATCGAAGTAGTCGACTTCGCCTTCCTCGACGATGAAGGTCTCGCTGAAGGTCGTATGGAAGTGCGGGGCAGGTCCCCGGCTGGAGGGCGACATGCGCCACCGGTAGATGCTCACCATCCCGCTGGTCTCCGCTGGGCCGGCGAGGACTTCGATGGTCGATCCGCCGGTGCCCAGCCGGATCGTTCGCGTCTGTTGGGCTCGCTCGGATTGCTGGGGAAACGAGGCAATCGACTCCGTGTCAGTCATGACCCGAGTCTCGGGGCTTCGCCATTCCGCGCGCGCTCACTTCGGCGGTGGCCTAACAATAGGGGAGTGATCCGCTACCGATTGGGCGCTGGTGCTGCGAGCGTGCGGTGGGCGATGTCGCCGATCCACGAAGTGGTCAGTCTTGCCCAGCTCTTGACCGAACCGCAGCGTCACCCGATGTTCCACCCGTGGCTTCGCCGTCGCCACCACCGTCTCTCGGACCTGGACCTGAGGGCGCTCACGGTCTTCATGGCCGATGGCGCGTATCGACCCGACTTCCTTGACCCATCGCCGATGTCCAGTGAGCCGACGTTCGAGGAAGGCATGGATGCCCTCCTCGCCGCGCCGGCGGACCAGACGTACGCCGAGCTGATTGACGCCGCGATGGGGCGCGGGGCAGCAATGGGCCGCCGACTGCTCGATGACCCCGACCGAGCCAGGTCCGAGGCCGCCGATGCGCTGCGCCGCCTCTGGAAGGCAGTCGTAGAACCGGAATGGCCGTCCATGCGGCAGGCGCTGCGTGCCGAGATGCTGGATCGGGCCATCCAGGTCAACCGCGAGGGGCTGCGCGCAATCCTTCCGCGCCTGCACCCCTCCGCTGCGTGCGATGGCGACACAGTCACCGTCGAGAAGACCGTCGACATTGACGTCGACTGCCCTGAGGGACTCATTCTCGTTCCGTCACTGTTCATCACCGACCGGATGCAGTGCACCACCTCAGGCCACTGGACTCCGGCGATCTATTACCCGGCATCCGGGCGGTACCTCTGGGCGGCACCTCCCACTCCGAGGTCCCTTGACCGGCTTCTGGGAGCGACTCGATCGAGGATCCTGGCCGCGCTCACCACTCCGCTGCAGACGACCGTCGTGGCCAGTCTGGTGAGCGTCACCGCCCCGACGGCCAGCGAACACCTGGCAATCCTGCGAGACGCCGGGTTGATCGAGAGCAGCCGGGCCGGTCGCACGGCCACGCACGAGCTCACCAAGGCTGGACGTGCTCTCCTGGACGCGGCCTCGCCGCTTGTTCCGAGGCACTGACTTGCCCGTGACCTGCGATGCCTCAGAAGTACTGGCAGACGCAGGGGATGTCGTCTGCCAGTCAATCTGCGGCATCTCGGCTTCCTTCCGGGTCCGGGATGACCTGGTGCGGTTCACCGCGCGGCTGTTCATCGGCGCGGCCCTGCTCCCGCAAGGCGGGTCACAGCCGGATCAGGTCGGCTACCTCCTCGGGCAGGCCGGGTGAAGTCATGACATGGCCCATCCCGGGCACGACGTGCAGTACCGCGCCTGGAATCGCGGCAGCCAGGGCCTTGCCGTGCCCGAGCGGATAGACCGGGTCCTGGTCGCCGTGCACGATCGAGGTCGGTGCGATGATCGACGACAGCGGGGCGAGCAGGTCGGGGGCGTCCATCCACACGGCCCGGTGGTGATTGGCCGCGGCCGCCGGGTCGATGGCCCGTGACAGCGCCAGCTCGAGCATCGCCCGGGCGGCCGGCTCGTCGAACGGCCGAACCGGCCCGTTGAAGACCCGGAACAAGGCCACGTCGGACTCCACACCCGGCGGTAGCCCGGCGGCCAGGTGCGCGAGAAACTCCGGCGACGGCGGCGGCAGATCATCCGGGTCGGCCGGCTCCCCGGCCCGCGCCCGTGCCCACGCCGGACTCGGATCATGGCCCATCGGAGAGCTGGACATCACCGTCAAAGACCGGACCCGGTCCGGCGCGTGCACAGCCAGCCACTGCGCGATCATGCCGCCCAAGGAAGTCCCAGCCACGTGAGCGGAACCCAGTCCATAACCGTCCAGCACAGCCAGGCAGTCGCGAGCCATGTCCCCGATCGTGTACGGATGAGTATCGAAGTCGACAACGCTGGACCGGCCGGTGTCCCGATGATCGAACCGGATCACCTGAACCCCACGCTCGACAAGCCGACCAACCAGCGCATCGGGGCAAAAGACACCCTGAGCAGCCGACCCCATGATCATCAAAACAGCGGGAAGCCGAGGATCCCCCACCCGCTCAGTCCAGATCCGCAGTGGCCCGGAGGGCACAAGTCGCTCGTGCGCATCCAACATGGAGGCACGGTAGCGGCTACCTGCTACCGAACGCCGACATTTACCCCAAGCTCCGTCCCGAGCTGCAGGTATGGCTTGACGAGCGGCCCACCTGGCCCGAAGCCGACGCCAACCCCGCGCTCTTCCTCAACGCCAAGGGCGGGCGGCTCACCGGCCGCGCCGCCAGCGGCATCATGCCCGCCTTGAGGCCACCCGCCGGTACAGCTTGCCCTCCGACAAGGACAAGGAAGACGCACTCGGGCTGATCACCACTGACGACTGATCTCGCACATGTCAGACCTGGAAGAAGTGGGTGACGGTGTCGCGGAGGATGGCGGCTTGCCGGCGTACCGCGGACAGGCGGACGTAGTCCTCGCCGAGAAGGTCTCCCTCCTCCGGCACGCCGAACATCACGGTGGGGATCCCCCGGGATGCCGGGCCGCCTGCGTCGAAGCTGCCGCCGTAGATCGTGTGGCGAGGCTCGCCCAGGTGCGCCCGGATCGAGTCGGCCAGGGGGTCGAGAACGTCACGGCGCTCGGGCGGCAGGTAGGCCGGGAGCATGGTGACGCCCGGCCGAACGCGGATCTCGCAGCCGGGCCCCGTTCCCTCGATGGCCGTGCGGATCTCGTCGGCGGTCGCGACCGGGTCGGTTCCGGGCAGCAACCGCCGGTCCACCGTGATCCGCGCCGCGGACGGGAGGGTGTGCGGCGCGAGCGGCTCGTACCGCACCTGGTACGGGACGACCTGCTCGCGCCCCAGCTCCGGGTGCGAGCGCGTTCGTACGACGGCGTCGAGCTCGCCGAGACGGCGTATGACCTCGGCGGAGGTCTCGATGACCCGTCCGTCGGCCGGCGGGGACGAGGAATGGGCCGCTGTCCCCCTGATGTCGACCAGCACGTCGACGCGTCCCCGGTTGCCGACGGAGATGTCGAATCCGGTGGGAAAGAGCTGTATGAGGAGGTCCGGCGTACGCGGGAGGCCGTCGAGGATCGCATGCGAGCAGTCGTGGCTGCTGCGTCCCTCGTTGTTGACGCAGAGCAGCAGCGTCCCGTGCAGCGGTACGCGCTCGGTGAGGATCCACCGGGCCAGGTCCAGGAGACACGCCTGGTGGGTCTTGTTCTGGGTCACCCCCTGGCCGAACAGGCAGGGCTCGTCGACACCGAGCTCGACGGGCGTACGGATACGTCCTGACCAGGGCTCGGCCATCAGGTTGTGATGCTGCGTCGGCGTGTAGGCCATGAGCGCGAGGCAGGGCCCGGCGCCGTCCCCCAGCCGAACCGCGAACTGGTTGCGGGGCAGGTCGATGATGTCGACGGCCCCGACGCTCTGGAACATCGGTCGCAGGCACTCCTGAACGTAGTGCCGGAGCGTCGGATGGTCCGGCTCGATCAGCGTGTCCGCGCCCAGCGGCACCGCGGACGGTACACGGGCGAGCGCCACCAGATCGGCCACCAGCAGATCCGCCGGGCCGGGGGCGTGGGGAGAGAAGGGCATGCGCGGGATCCTTGCTCGTTGAGGACGGACGACGGCACCCCGCAACGGCTGGGGCGCCGCCGGCGGTTCAGCCACTACTTTGCCCTTGCGGACGCCCGCGCGGACGCCCGCCCGGACGCCCGCCCGGACTCCGGCGCGGACTCCGGTCGTACGGCCGGTGGATCACGCCGCTGTCGGCGGCGGCCGGCGACCAGCAGGAGGCCGCCGGTGAACGGGCGGGCGCCGCAGGCGGCAGCAGGCTCGGCTCCGGTCCGCCCTCGTGCGGGACCATGGCAGCGTGGAGCGCAACCCGGCAGACCGGGAGCCGTCATTCGGCGAGAGCCTCTCGGAGGAACGCGACGATCTCCTCCCGCGCGGCCTTGGCTTGCGGCACCACGTTCGGCATGCTGAGGAACGCGTGGCCCGCTCCGGGGTATTCGGTGAGCCGCGCGGGCGTGCCGGCCGCACGCAGTCGTTCGGCGTAACAGCGGCCGTGATCGGCCACCGGGTCGTGGGTCGGCACCACCACGAGCGCCGGGGCGAGGCCGCTCAGGTCGTCGGCATGCAGCGGCGACAGCGGACGAGGATCGGTTCCCGGCGGAACGGCGAACCGGTGGAACAGCCGCAACTGCGGCACGGTGAGGGTGGGGCTGTCGGCGTACTGGGTGACTGAGGCGTGGTCGAACATCGTCCCGGTCAGGTCGGCAGCGGGGTTGACCAGCACTTGCGCCCGCAGGAGCAGGCCGGACTCTCTGGCCCGGATCGCGGCCAGGGCACTGATCAACGCGCCGGCGCTCTCGCCGAAGACGGCGGTCCGCGATGGGTCGACGCCCCACTGCGTGGCGTGCCGCACCACGTGCCGGAGCACGTCCCAACCGTCGTCGGCCGCCGCCGACAGCGGAGTCTCGGGGTCGAGGAGGCGGTGCTCGACCGAGACGATGACCGCGGGCAGTTGGGCGGCGAGGTGGCTGTTCACCCAGTCGCTCTGCACCGCCGTGCCCACGAACCCGCCTCCGTGCACGTGGAGCACGAGTGGCAGGCCGACCCTGTCGACGCGCTCAGGCGAGGGCCGGTACACCCGGACCCGGAGATCGCGGCCGGGCAGCGCCACCTCCTGCCACTGGATAGCGGCGCCGGGATCCGGATCGCCGGTGATCGCCCGCGCCGCGGGGGACGCCCGCCTGCGGTTCTCCTCGTCGCGGTACGCCACCAGCTCCTCGGCCGTCATCGCCAACCAGTCCGGCGCCTCTCCCCCGGCCTGGCCGCGCAGCTGGACGCCGGCCGACGGCTGCTTCCCCTCGGTGACCTCGCTCATGCCTTCTCCTGGTCGGATAGTTTCGCTACGGGAAGTATCGATACCTATGGTAGCGAAAACAGAGGTCGGGTGTGCATGGGGCGGGGACCGACACCCCTGACGATCCGCGGCGGCGGAGAGTAGCTGATCGCTGCCGTGGTAGCTTCGCCGTGGAAGCCCGTAAGTGCTTGCCCCGGACGAGATGTGCGCCGTACCCGGCCCGCAAAGACGACGCACTCGAAGGAGACGTCATGGATGCGGGCAGGCCCCTGATCGATTTCACCGAAGTGGCTCCACGGCCTCGCGCGCTGGACGTCCGGTGGATTCACGGCTCACCGTCGGCCAAGCACAACACCGATCCGGACATCCAGGTGCACGCGTACGACGAGCACACGTTCATCTTGCGGCAGAACATGGCGATCAACTACGAGGCGCCGTTCTTGTTCCTGCTGTTCGGCAACGCACGGGCGGTGTTGATCGACACCGGCGCCACGGCATCGGCCGAGTTCTTCCCCTTGCGCCGGGTGGTCGATGAGCTCGTCGCCGGCTGGCTCGCCCGCCACCCCCGGGAGGAGTACCACCTGCTGGTGCTGCACACCCATCCGCATGGCGACCACGTCGCGGGTGACGGTCAGTTCACCGACCGCCCCGAGACCACGGTGGTCGGCGCGGACCTGGTCACCGCCTGGGAGTACTTCGGGTTCAGCGAGGATCCCGACGCCGTGGCGCAGGTCGACCTGGGAGGCCGGGTGCTGGAGTGCCTGGCCACCCCGGGGCACCATGAGGCGGCGGTCACGTTCTACGACCGGTGGACCGGGTTCCTGCTCACCGGCGACACGGTCTACCCGGGCCGTCTCTACATCCAGGACTGGCCGGCCTTCGCCCGGACCATCGACCGCCTGATCGACTTCTCCGACCGCCGGCCGGTCGCCCACGTGCTCGGCTGCCACATCGAGATGACCAGGCAGCCAGGCGTGGACTACCCGATCCGCACCACCTACCAGCCAGACGAGCCCCCACTGCAGATGACCACCGGGCACCTGCACGAGATCCATACGGCGATCAAGGAGATCGGCGACCGGCCCAGCCGGCGCGCTTACCCTCTCTTCATCCTCTGGCCGAACCTATAAGCCGCACAACGGATCGGACCTCCTGCCCGCTGCGACGTCGTCCCGGCCGCGATGCCTATGGGCCGGCCGGTGACGCTGCCGCACCGGATCATTGCCCGAACGCGTGATCCAGCCGAAGGCGGCCTGATCGGCTCGACCGCTATGGACCGGTTGCGGGATGCTTGTGTGACCTCATCGGGTGTCGTGCTGGAGTTGTTGCAGGTCGGCCAGCGTCAGGGCGGGGTCGCCGAGGGGTGGCGCGGTCGGGTCGGCGCGTAGGCCGGCGAGGAAGAGGTCGGCGTGCCGGTGGGCGAGGGCTCTCTGGGTCTCGTCGGGGATCGGTCCAGGCAGTGGCCGGGACAGTCGGGTGAGCAGCAGTCCGATGTCGCCGAAGACCACGTCTGCACGGAGCCTGCCGGTTTTGTGGGCTTCCTCCAGCAGTTCCTCGACGAGTCGCGCCGAGGTGGTGCTGGCGGCCTTGAGTTGCGGCTCGTCCAGGTCGAGCGCGACCAGCAGGGTCGGGATCACCGCCGAGGTCCGTAGGTCCAAGACGGCGTGGACGTAGGCGGCCAGCGCGTCGAGCGGCTCCGGATGGTCGCGTCGGGCTCGCTGCACGGCTTCGATGGTGCCGGTCAACGCGTGGAGGACCACGGCGTGCATGAGTGTGCCGCGATCTGTGAAGCGCCGGTACAGCGTGGCGATCCCCACCTCGGCGCGTCGGGCGATCTCCTCCAGCGACGCACCCGGGCCCTGCTCGACGAACACGTCCCGCGCCGCCTCCAGCAGCCGCTGGTGGTTGCGGCGTGCGTCGGCTCGCATCCGCCCCTCCCCCTCCTGACTCGGCCTCACCCTACCACTAGACGGAGGGTATCTCTTCGCTTATGGTAGCGAGCCGGAGGGAAACCCTTCGTTTATGAGAGGCGGGCGCGATGACCGATGCAGGTCCCACGGGCGAAACCCGGCCGGAGCGTCGCTGGTTCGCGCTGGTCGTGATCGCCACCGCACAGCTGATGACCGCGCTGGACGCCACGATCGTGAACATCGCGCTGCCCTCAGCCCAGCGGGCGCTGCAGTTCAGCGACGCACAGCGGCAGTGGGTAGTGACCGCCTACACCCTGTGCTTCGCCGGCCTGCTTCTGTTCGGCGGGCGGGTGGCCGACGCCGTCGGCCGGCGCCGATCCTTCCAGATCGGGCTCGCCGGATTCGGGCTTGCCTCGCTGCTTGCCGGGCTGGCGCCCACACTGCCGGTCCTGGCCGCCGGGCGTGCCCTGCAAGGGGCGTTCGCCGCGCTGATCGCGCCGACTGTGCTGTCGCTGCTCGCGGTCACCTTCACCGACCAGCGGGAGCGCACCCGGGCGTTCGCCATCTACGGGGCGGTGGCCAGCAGTGGCGCGGCGGCCGGGCTGCTGGCGGGCGGTGCACTCACCGCCTATCTCGACTGGCGATGGTGCTTGTTCGTCAACGTGGCCATCAGCGGCGCGGTGCTGGCCGTCGGCCGCTTGGTGCTGCCCGATCCACCTCGATTCGGCTCTGCCGGCCTCGACGCCGCCTCGGCCGTGCTGGCCACCGGCGGGCTCGCCGCCGTGGTGCTTGGATGCAGCCAGGCGGCCGCGGGTGGGTGGGCGCAGCCGACCGTGTTCGGTCCGCTGCTGGGCGGACTGGCCATGGTGGCCGCGTTCGCCCAGCGGCAGGCACGGATCCCGGACCCCTTGCTCCCGCTGCGCATCCTCGCCGACCGCAGCCGCGCCGGCGCATATCTCGCCGTCGCCACCGCGGTCGTCGGAGCATTCGGCATATTCCTCATCCTGACCTTCCACCTGCAGGTGGTCCTGCACTACTCGCCCGTCCGCACCGGGCTGGCCGTGCTGCCGATGACGCTGGCGAACGCGCTCAGCGGCTACCAGCTGGGCAACCGACTCCTGCCGCGTCTGTCGCCTCGGATCCTGATCGCCGGCGGGCTGCTGGTCGCCGCAGCGGGGCTGGCCATCGTCACCCAGCTCACCCCCGACAGCGGGTACGTTGCGACCATCCTGCCCGCCCAGGTACTGATCGGGACCGGCATGGGCGCGCTGTTCCCGCCGGCCTTCCAACTCGCCGTCCACGGCGTCACCCAACAGGATGCGGGCGTCGCCTCCGCCGTGATCAACGCCGCCACCCAGGTCGGCAGCTCCATCGGCACAGCCATCCTGAACACGCTCGCGGTCACCGCCACCGCCGCCTACCTCGCCGCACACCGCACCGCGCCGGGCCTGTACCGAGCAGCGCTCGTCCACGGGTACGCGACCGCGACCGCCTGGGCCACCGGCCTGCTCGCGGCCATGGCCGTGCTCGTCTACCTCCTCATCCCCGCACCACGACGACAATCCACCGAGCACACACAGACGACCCACGCACAGGCGAAAGAGGAAAGTTAAATGTCCATTGAGCTCAATCACACCATTGTCCCCGCCAGTGACAGGCATGCTTCCGCCAGGTTCCTCGCCGACATCTTCGGCATACCAACCAACCCTGACGTCGCCCGGTTCACGCCGATCACCCTGAGCAACGGCGTCACCCTCGATTACATGAACCTCGCCGACAGCCCCATGCAGCACTACGCGTTCCTGGTCTCCGAGGACGCCTTCGACGCGACGTTCGAGCGGATCCGCGCGGCCGGCCTCCCTTTCTGGGCCGATCCCCATCGCGGACAGGAGGGTGAGATCTACCACTCCCGCACCGGCGGCCGCGGCGTCTATTTCCCCGACCCCGACGGGCACCTCATGGAAATACTCACCCGCGACCTGACCGGCCGGACGATCTAGGGGGAGGAGGGCGGAACTTGTAGCTGTGAGTGAGCGCGCCACAATTGCATCAAGATCCGGTCGGACCGATTCTCGACGCGCTCGATGTCAAGCAGGTCGCGTTCAACGACTCGGTGTTCGCCCACCCAGTCCTGGCGGACCTGCGACTGCAGGTCTGCAAGTACGTCGGTCCTCCGCAGATCGCCATCGGCGAGGCGAAGCCGCTGAGGAAGCTCGAATTCAACGACTGCCACGTCAAGGCGGACACCCTCGCTGTCGTCCCCGAATCCCAGCTCAAGGTTTTCAGGTACTTCCTCGACGAGGGCCGCCTCCCCCGCCTGACCGACAGCCACGGCCGCCCCCACGCCATCCGGCCGGTCACGACGGCCATGATCAGCCCCAGCGCGACAGCGGCATCGGCGGGTCCTCGGGTCGGCCGATGCCGCCAGGTGCGCCGCACACCGGGCCGGAGTGGGAGCCGGCGGCCCGGCGGAACTATCCCTGCTTGCCGCCGGCGAACGGGGCCTCGCCCTCCTTGAGCGCGCGGAAGCGGAGCGCCGACCACACCTCGTCCACCGCCACCTGGCCGTTGGGACGCAGCCCGTACTCACCCACGATCGGCCAGAGCGTGTCACGGTTGATGTCCGCCTTGTTCCCCTTGGGGTAGGCGACCCACACGACCGGCGGCTCGGTGACCTGGTCGCGGTGCCGGTCCAGGATCTGCCGGGCGGACGCGGCGTCGGGCGCGAAGAGGAGCGCCACATCGGCCTCCTTGAGGTCCTCGACGTGGCGGGCGCCTTCGGGCAGCGGCGCGACCAGCGGCAGGTGGGCGGCGTCGGAGATCCACACCTTGGCCTCCGGCTTGATGAGCAGCTTGGCCGCGACGGTCTTGCTCATGATGTGTTCAGCTCCTTGTCGGGAAATGCCCCAACTGTCGGTGGAATGCCGCAACCATTCCACCGACAAATAAGATTGTCAAGACGACTTCAGTTGTCAGGACTTCAGGAAGTGCAGGACGGCCAGCACCCGGCGGCTGTAGCCGGTGGTGTGCGACAGCCGCAGCTTGTCGAACAGGGAGTTCACGTGCTTCTCCACCGCGCTCTGCGACACGTGCAGCGCCTGGGCGATCGAGGCGTTGGTCAGCCCCTGCGCCATCAGCTCCAGCACCTCCCTCTCCCGCGCCGTCAGCCGCGCCAGGGGGTCCACTTGTGTCGTGCGGGCCAGCAGCTGGCGCACCACCTCCGGATCGAACGCCGCCCCGCCCGCGCCCACCCGTTCCAGCGCGTCCAGGAAGTCGCCCACCTGCGCCACCCGGTCCTTCAGCAGGTAGCCGACGCCCTCGACGTCCGCGCTCATCAGCTCGGTGGCGTACCTCTTCTCCACGTACTGCGACAGCACCAGCACCTTGACCTCGCTCCAGCGCCGCCTGATCTCCAGCGCCGCGCGCAGGCCCTCGTCGGTGTGGGTCGGCGGCATGCGTACGTCCACCACCACGACGTCCGGGCGGTGCTCGGCCACGGCCGCCACCAGGGCGTCGCCGTCGCTGACCGCGGCCGGCACCTCGTGGCCCTCCTCGAGCAGCAGCCGTACCAGGCCCTCGCGCAGCAGCGTGGAGTCCTCGGCCAGGATCACCCGCACGGCAGCACCGCCGTGATCGTCGTCGGCCCGCCCGCCGGACTGCTCACCTCGAAGCCGCCGTCCAGCGCAGCCACCCGCCTGGCCAGCCCGGACAGACCCCCACCTGTCGCCTGGGCTCCGCCCGCGCCGTCGTCTCGCACCCGTACGACCACCGCGGCGTCCTCCTCGTGCACCTCGACCGTGATGAGTGTGGCGCCGGCGTGCTTGGCGGCGTTGGTGACGGCCTCGCACACCACGAAGTACGCCGCCGTCTCCACCGCCATGGGCGGCCGACGCCGCAGGTCGCAGGCTACCCGTACCGGCACACCCGAACGCTCGGCCACCCCCGCCAGGGCCTCTTCCAGGCCCAGGGAGTCCAGGCCGCTCGGGTAGACCCGCCAGGCCACCTCGCGCAGCTCGGCCAGCGCCTGCTGGGCTTCCTGGTGCGCCTGCTCCAGCAGCTCGGACCGGCCCCGCCGGGCCCGGCCGATCAGCATCGACAGCGCCACCAGGCGCTGCTGCAGCCCGTCGTGCAGGTCCCGCTCGATGCGGCGGCGCTCGGAGTCGACCGCGGCCACGATCCCGGCCCGGCTCTCGGCCAGCTCGGCGATCCTGCGCTCCAGCGCCTGCGTCGGGTCGGGACCCAGCATGCGCAGCGCCAGCCGCCGCTCCAGCGCGTGCACCCCGACCACGCCCGACAGTACAAGGAACAGCAGCACGACCCCGCCCACCCCGAAGTAGGCGACCAACGGGATCGACGGCCGCATCCCGTCGAACGGCTCGCCGCGCCCCCACGCCGCGAGAATGAGGACACCCGTCTGCACCCCGAACACGAGCAACGCGATCACCAGCCCGCCCAGGACGCCCACCGGGACGCGGGCGGCCAGGTAAGGCAGCGGGCCGCCCTCCCGCAGGGCGTCGAAGTCCAGGCGCAGGCGGCGGGTCTCGAGGCGGGCCAGCCGCCGGGCCGCCGCGCCGACGTTCGGATTGCCCAGGAACGGCAGCGCCAGCAGCAGGAAAACCAGCTCGATCAGTGCGGTCACGGTGCCCAGCGCCACCGCCCCGAGCAGCCGCAGCCCCTCAGCGGCGAGTCGCATGCCTGCCCTTGCGTCGCTCGGCCAGCCGCACGACGACGAACACCACGACAGCCAGCGCCACCAGCGCGATCACCACGTTGGTGCCGACACCCACATAGGTCTCCACCAGCTCCCAGTTGTCGCCCAGCAGGTAGCCGGCCATCACGAAGATGGTGTTCCAGATGAGGCTGCCGGCGGTCGTCAGCAGCGTGAACGTCACCAGCGGCATCCGCTCCACGCCCGCCGGGATTGAGATGAGGCTGCGGAAGAGGGGGATCATCCGGCCGAAGAACACCGTCTTGCGGCCGTGCTTGAGGAACCACGCCTCGGTCTTCTCGATGTCGGACGGCTTGACCAGCGGCAGCTTGGCGGCGATGGCCAGCGTGCGCTCCCTGCCCAGCAGCGCCCCCACCCAGTACAGCGCCAGCGCCCCGATGACCGAGCCGAGCGTCGTGCACACCAGCACGTCCAGCAGGTCCATCTGCCCCCTTGCGGCGGTGAAGCCGGACAGGGGCAGGATCACCTCGCTGGGCAGGGGCGGGAACAGGTTCTCCAGCGCGATCGCGAGCCCCGCCCCGGGCGCTCCGAGACTCTCCATCAGTCCAACCAGCCAATCAGTCATGGGCCCCAGGCTATGGAACGTCGGATATGCCGGGAATGAGGCGGGCTTCTGATCGCTTGGTGTGGTAAACCACACCCCCGCCGTACCGTACACTGTACGGCCGTGACCTCTATGACGGATCTGGTACGGCACTCGGCAGTCTTCCAACCCGGCGACCCGCCCAGGTCCGGAAACATGGTCTTCCTCGACCCGGACGGGCCGTCCACGGTGACGGTGGCCGAGCCCGACGGGGGCACCCGGCAGGTCGCGGCCACGCTCGTCCCGGTGGGCGAGGCGGTTGCGGCGCTGGCCAGGGCGCGCATGGACCCGCGGGCCCACCCGGCGGCCCGCTTCTGGGGCGCGGTCGCGCTGGTGGCACTCCAGCTCGTCACCCGGGGCCGCATCCTGCCGGGGGTGACGGCGGGCGACCACGACTCCTGGCGCGCGGGGCCGCTGGACGCGGCCGACATCCAGCGCATCCGCGAACTGGCCGCCGCCATGCCCGCCTCGGCCCGCGCCCTCCCCCTCCACCCCGACGGGACCTCACCCGGCCCCGGGACCGCAGGCCGCGACCCGAGCGCGACTTCACGGGACGCCCTGGGTCCGACTCACAACGACCGGCCCGCCTCCACACCCGGCGGCGGGCCGGATACGCACGGCGGCCGGACGAATGCGCGCGGCCGGAGGAGCCCGGCATCCGCCGACGCCGATACGCCGCGTGCCGCGGGCGTGACGGAGCACCGCGCCGGGGACCCGGCACAGGTGCAGGCCGCCCACCTGGCCGATGTGACGGAGCACCGCGCCGGGAACCCGGCACAGGCGCAGGCCGCCCACCTGGCCGAGACGGGTGGCCGCGCCGGTGACGAGCAGCCGGGTGAGGTGCGGTTGCCCGAGGCGGAGCCGCTGGTGCGGGCGTTCCTCGACGCGGTCGCCGACGCCATGCCCCGCTCCCCCGGCGCCGTACGGGCCACCGGCCTGACCGCCTACGCCGCCGCCAAACCCGTCAAAGTCCCGCACCTGCGCCCCTGGGCCGAGGAGATGGCGGCCGGGCTCGACTCCGGCGTACGGCTGTCGCTGCGCCTGGAGGCCGACGACCTGGCCGCCGCCGAGTTCCGCGCCGTCGTGCAGCTGCACAGCCTGGCCGACCCCTCGCTCGTCGTCGACGCCGCCGACCTGTGGCGCGGCCACGACCGGGGCTTCGGCCCCCGCGCCAGGATCGAGGCCACCCTGGCCGTACGCCGCGCCGCCCGCACCTGGCCCCGCCTTGAGCGCCTGCTCGACAGCGCCGTCCCCGACGAGCTCACGCTCACCGACGGCGACGTCGAGGACCTCCTGGCCGGAGCCGCCGAGCGCCTGGCCGCCGCCGGAGTCGAGGTGCACTGGCCCAAGGCCCTCGTACGCGGCCTCAGCGCCCGCGCCGTCATCGGGGAACGCGACAGCAAGCCGTCGGACCTGCCGTCGTTCCTCGGCGGGCAGCACCTGACGAGCTTCGACTGGCAGCTCGCCCTCGGCGGCCGGCGCCTGACCGCCGAGGAGATGGACCGGCTGGCCGAGGCGCACCGCCCCGTCGTACGGCTACGCGACCAGTGGGTCCTCATCGACCCCGACCTGGCACGCAAGGCCCGCCAACGCGACCTCAAGCCCCTGACCGGCATCGAGGCGCTCGGCGCCGCCCTGACCGGCACGGTCGAGGTCGAGGGTGAACAGGTCGCCGTCGAGCCCACCGCCTGGCTGCGCGAGCTGCGCGAACGCCTGTCCGAGCCCGCCGACGCAGATCCGCCCGGCGGGCTGGCCGCCACGCTGCGCGACTACCAGCTGGCCGGGCTGCGCTGGCTGGCCCGGCTCACCTCGCTCGGCCTGGGCGGCTGCCTGGCCGACGACATGGGCCTGGGCAAGACGATCACGCTCATCGCCCTGCATCTGCACCGCTCAGGTAACGGTCCGACGCTCGTGGTGTGCCCGGCCTCGCTGCTGGGCAACTGGGAGCGGGAGATCGCCAGGTTCGCGCCCGGCGTGCCCGTGCGCCGCTTTCACGGGTCGAGCCGCACGCTGGCCGAGGACGGGTTCGTGCTGACCACGTACGGCACCATGCGCATGGACGCGGCCCGCCTGGCCGCGCACCCATGGGGTCTGCTGGTCGCCGACGAGGCCCAGCACGTCAAGAACCCCGCCTCCGGCACCGCCAAGGCGCTGCGGGAGATCCCCGCCGCCGCCCGCGTCGCGCTGACCGGCACCCCCGTGGAGAACAACCTGTCGGAGCTGTGGGCCATCCTCGACTGGACGACGCCGGGGCTGCTGGGCCCGCCGGCCAGGTTCAGGGCGCGGTGGGCCAAGCCCGTCGAGTCCGGTGACGGCGAAGCCGCTGAGCGCCTGTCGCGGCTGGTCGGGCCGTTCCTGCTGCGCCGCCGCAAGAGCGACCCCGGCATCGCGCCCGAGCTGCCGCCCAAGACCGAGACCGACCGTCCCGTCGCGCTCACCACCGAGCAGGCCGGTCTGTACGAGGCCGTCGTACGCGAGAGCATGGCCCAGATCGCCGACGCGCGCGGCATGGCCAGGCGCGGCCTCATCGTCAAGCTCCTGACCGGGCTCAAGCAGATCTGCAACCACCCCGCCCAATACCTGCACGAGAGCGAGCCGCGCCTGCCCGGCCGCTCGGGCAAGCTGGAGCTGCTGGACGAGCTCGTCGACACCATCGTCGCCGAGGACGGCGCGGTGCTGGTCTTCACCCAGTACGTCACCATGGCCCGCCTCATGGAACGGCACCTGACCGCAAGGGGCGTCAGCACCCAGCTCCTGCACGGCGGCACCCCGGTCCCCCGCCGCGAGGAGATGGTCGCCCGCTTCCAGGACGGGCGGGCCCCGGTGTTCCTGCTGTCGCTGAAGGCCGCAGGCACCGGCCTGAACCTCACCCGCGCCGACCACGTCATCCACTACGACCGCTGGTGGAACCCGGCCGTCGAGGACCAGGCCACCGACCGCGCCTACCGGATCGGCCAGACCCGTCCCGTCCAGGTGCACCGCCTGATCACCGAGGGCACGATCGAGGACCGCATCGCCGAGATGCTCGCCGCCAAGCGCGCGCTCGCCGAGGCCGTGCTCGCCTCCGGCGAAGCCGCCCTCACCGAGCTGACCGACGCCGAACTTGCCGCTCTCGTGGAGCTGAGATGACCGACGCACGTGGATTCCCCGCCTTCCCTCCGCAGCGCGCCGGGGCCCGCTTCGCCACCTCCTGGTGGGGGCGCGCCTGGGTCCAGGCCATGGAGGACACCTCGCTGGATCACGGCCTGCTGCGCAAGGGCCGCGGCTACGCCAAGACCGGGCAGATCGGCCCCATCACCGTCAGCCCCGGGCGCCTCGCCGCCGTAGCCGAGAGCGAGTACGACACCGTCGTACGCGTCGAGCAGCTCACCGACGCCGCCTGGGAACGCTTCCTCGACCAGGTCGCCGCCAAGAGCGGCCACATAGCCGCGCTGCTCGACCGCGACATGCCCCATGACCTGGTCGAAGCCGCCGAGGACGCCGCCGTGCCGCTGCTGCCCGCCGTCGGCGACCTGGAGCCTGAGTGCTCCTGTCCCGACTGGGGCCACCCCTGCAAGCATGCCGCCGCCTTGTGCTACCAGGCGTCGTGGCTGCTGGACGCGGACCCGTTCGTGCTGCTGCTGATGCGCGGGCGCGGCGAGCGCGAGCTGATCGAGGCGCTCCAGCGCCGCGGCGCGCCCGGCGACGAGGCACCGGCCGATGACGCCGCGCGGCCGGCCGGGGGTGTGGCGGTGGCCGAGGCGTACGCGGCCGGTGTGCCATCGCTGCCCGATCCCCCGCCGCTGGAGGTCGCCTTCGCCCCGCCCGCCCTGGACGCGCCCGCGGGCCGGGCGTCCGGCGGGGATCCGGCGCCCGGCGTGGACGTGGCCGCCCTGCGGGTACTGGCCGCCTCGGCCGCCTCCCGGGCGCGCGAGGTGCTGCTGCACGGGCGCCTGCCGGAGCTCACCGAGTACCAGGACCGGGTGCGCCTGGCCGCCGACCACGGGCTCGACCTCGGGCTCGAGGCGGCGGTGCAGGCATGGAGGTACGGCGGCCCGCAGGGCGTGGACGTGCTCGAGAGCGCCTGGACGCCGCCCCGCCAGGACCTGGCCAGGGCGCAGGCGCTGCTCGAAGCCGGATGGGAGGGCGAGCGCCCGCCGCAGGTGGAGGCGTGGCGCAACCGCTGGACCCTCGGCGCTCTGCAGCTGCGTTACGGCCGCGACGGCCGCTGGTACCCCTTCACGATGCGCGACGGCGCATGGTGGCCCGCCGGGCCGCCCGAGCGCGACCCTTCGGCGCTCGTCACCGGATAGGGACTACGAGGCCACCGAGACGACGCGGTGGATGGAGCTCTGGTCGGTGATCAGGTTCAGCATGCAGTGGGCCAGGTCGGCGCGGGTGGTGCTCAGGCCGCCTCTGATGTTGCGGTCGAGGGCCGTGCGGTAGCGGGCGCTGCGCCCGCCGTCGGTCAGGCGCGAGGGCCGGACGATCGTCCAGTCCAGGTCGGTGGCGCGCAGCAGCCGCTCGGCCTCGGCCAGATCGGCATAGGAGTGGCGCAACATGCGCTGCACGAGCGGCTTGAGCACGTACTGCGTGAACAGGCCGTCGTCGGCGCCGGCGACCAGCCCGCCGGCGCTGACCATCAGGACGCGGCGGGCCTGCGTCTGCGTCATGGCCTTGATCACGGCGGCGATGCTGCCGGACTGCACGGTGGTGGGGCCGCGCCCGCGGGCGCCCATCGCCGACAGCACAGCGTCGCGGCCCTTGACCGCGGAGGCGATCGCGCCGGGGTCCATCACGTCGGTCTGCGCGACGTCCAGGCGCCCGCGCAGGTCGGCGGGGAGCCTGGACGCGTCGCGTACGACGGCGGTGACCTCGTGGCCGAGGTCGAGTGCTTGGCGCAGGAGCTGCTGCCCCGTGCCACCGGTCGCTCCGAGTACCGCGAGCTTCATCGATGCCGCCTCCAGAGTTGGTGAGTATTCACTCACCCTACTTCGCGGGGCGCCGCCGCGGGCGCTCAAAGATCTTCCTGCGCCTGCCCTTGCGCGAGATGGCGTCCGTGAGGCGGCCTCGTACGCTCAGACTGAGCCGGGCACCCCAGTACGGTGAGTCTCGGGGTGCTCGGCGCTGTACTGCTTCACAGGGTGCGCAGGTCCACCGCGTCGGCCATCGCCCGGTAGCCGGCCGGGTTGGGGTGCAGGTGGTCTCCGCTGTCGAAGGCCGGCCGGATGCGGTCGGGGGCGGTGGGATCGGCGACGGCGCGCTCGAAGTCCGCGACCGCGTCGAATTCGCCGCTGGTCCGGATCCACGTGTTGACCGTGTCACGGACGGCCTCGGCCTCGCCGGTGAGCTCGGCCGGCAGGATGGTGCCGCCGACGATCCGGACGCCTCGCGCGTGGGCGGCGCGGATGAGCTGCCGGAAGCCGGCGATCAGGTCGTCGGCGCCGACCTTGACCGCGGGCGTGGTGCAGGGCGTGGGCTCCCGCATGCCCAGCAGGATGTCGTTGATGCCCTCCAGCACGATCACGGTCTTGATGTGGGGCTGGTCGAGCACGTCCCAGCGGAGGCGTTCCACTCCCCGCTCGCCCAGGCATGCCGAGTCGTTGAGCAGCCGGTTGCCGGCGATGCCGAGGTTGAGCACCGGCCGCCGCCCGCCCAGTCTGCGGGCCAGCGCGTCCGGGTAGCGGTCGTCGGCGTCCTGGGTGGCGGCGTATCCGTCGGTGATGGAGTCGCCGAACGTCGCCACGGCGGCCCCGCCGCCGTGCACGTCCACGCCGGACAGGTAGAACCAGGAGCTGTTGGTCTCGGCGAAGGCGGCCGCGCCGGTGTCGCCGGTGTGGTTGCCGGAGGCGCGATAGGAGGTGGCCTGGGCGAGGTTGTGGTACGTGGACGGGCCGGTGTCGCCCTGGAAGTAGAGCGTCACCGCCAGCCGCTCGCCCGCCTTGACCGCAAGCCGGACGGGATCACTGGCCGCCTGCCCACCGGCCGGGATGGTGGCCGAGACGGAGCGGGCGAACGTCAGCGGCCGCAGCGTGCCCGCCCGGACGGCGGCGCCCGCGCCGGCCCGGCCCACGCTCGCGCCGGTCAGCCGGAGCGGGGTGCCGCCGTAGGCGTTCGACAGCCGGATCCGGACCGTCGGTCCGGCGGCGGTGACCTTGACCACCTGCCGTACGGACTGGTCGGAGAAGCCCTTCTCCGCCCAGGTGGGATACCAGACGTCAGGCGACGGCTGCTGGACGGCGCTCGCCCATGCCGCCGTCCACCTGCCGGTCTCGGCGCTGACCGGCGCGGGTGCTGCCGTCATGGCGGCGGTCAGCGCGGCGGCAGTCGCAATTTTCCACATGTTGCTGCTCTTTCAGTCCAGGACGGGGAAGTTGGCGCGGAACGTGCCATAGGGGTCGTGGCGGCGCTTGATCTCGCGCAGCCGGGCCAGGGTGTCTGCGGGGAAGGCCTGGGCGGCGTTCTCCCCCGGCGCGAGGAAGGTGTACGGCTTGCGCCCGCTGACCGCCTGGCCCAGCGCCGCGATCAGGGCGGCCTGCTTGCCCTGCACCGCGTCGACCAGGTGGGGCAGCCGCAGGCCGAGCAGATAGAGCAGGTACGGCTCGGCCAGCGCGCCGCCCGCGCCGCTGGCGGGATCGGCCTCGGCCAGCGCCCCGCCCAGATGCCGGACCTGGAGGTTCAGCAGGGGCGCGAGGTCGGCGCCGCTGAGCGTCTCCAGCGTCGCCGCGTCCAGGCCGGTCAGCAACTCGGTGCGGGCCAGCATGGGGCTGGGCTCGACCGGCTCGGCCGCGATCGTGCCCAGGTCGGCGATGTCCATCACGCCGCGGCTGTCGGAGAGGCTGCCGCCGATCTCGTCGAAGGCGGCCAGGAGCGCCTTGGCCTCGGCATCCTCGCCGAGGTAGGTCACGTCCACGGAGACCATCGGCGGGGCGGGCGGCGGCGGGGCCATCCGGTTGATCCACACCGACAGCTCGCGCGGCGCGTCCGCGGTGATCTGCCGGAAGGCGTCGAACACCGCGCCCGCGCGGGCCGCCGGCCAGACGATCCGCCCGCCGTACACGCTGGGCGCCGGGTACAGCGCCAGCTCGATCGAGGTGATCAGCGCATAGTCGCCGCCGCCGCCGCGCAGCGCCCAGAACAGCTCGCCGTCGGATTCGCCGGTGACCCGCACCTGCCTGCCGTCGGCGTCGACGATCTCGAAGGCACGTACCGAGTCGGCGGCCCAGCCATGGCTGCGGCCGAACCACGAGACCCCGCCACCGGCGACGAACCCCGTCACAGTCACCGCCGGACTGCTGCCGGCCGGTCCGGTGAGTCCGTATGTGCCGGTCTCGGCCAGCAGCCGGCCCCACCGCACCCCGGCGCCGACCCGGGCGATGCGCGCTTCCGCGTCGACCTCCACCCGGTCCAGGCGGCCGGTGCGCAGCAGGATCACACCTTGCACATCGCCCGAGGCGCCGTGGCCCGACGGCTGAGCGGTGACCGTCAGCCCGGCTTCGCGGGCGTACCGCACCAGCGCCGCCACGTCGGCGGCGTCCTCGGCCTCCACCACGGCGGCCACCGGCTGGGGGACGCCCACCGCCCACGGGCCGGCCGCCGCGTCGAATCCGTCCTCACCGGGGAGCAGCACGCGCCCCCGGACGGCATTACGCAGATCCATGATTCTTGTCTCCTTCGGGGATCACCAGGGAAGAGGGCCTTCGTGCTGGACGAACGTGGCAGTGGGGCCGTCGGCGTCCAGCAGGGCCATGGCCACGATCGGCGCGGCGCCCTCTTCGGGGGTCTTGATGCCTTCGTTGTGGTTGATGTCGGTCTTGACCCAGCCCGGGTCGACCGTGTTGACCTTGATCGGGGTGTCCCACAGCTCCTTGGCGTAGGACACGGTGATCATGTTCAGGGCGGCCTTGGAGGAGCAGTAGGCCAGGTTGAGCATCGGCCACAGCGGATGGTCCTGGTCCAGGGAGCCCCCGATCGAGCCGCGCTCGCTGGAGACGTTCACGATGCGTCCCGCCGGCGAGCGGCGCAGCAGCGGCAGCATCGCGTTGGTGACCTCGATGACGCCGAACACGTTCGTCTCGTAGACCCGGCGCGCCTCGGCGGTCGTGCTCTGGCTCGGCGGCCCGTCCGGGATCATGATCCCGGCATTGTTGATCAGGATGTCGAGCTTGCCGTACTCCTGCTCGATCCACTTCGCCGCGGCGCCGATGCTCTCCGCGTCGGTGACATCGAGCCGCACGTACGGCACGCCGAGCCGCTCGGCCGCGGCCCGTCCCCGCTCCTCGTCACGGGCCCCGATGATCGCGGTGATGCCCTGTTCGGCGAGCTGGCGGGCGATCTCGAAACCGATGCCCTTGTTCGCGCCCGTGACGAGCGCGACCGCTACCATGCCGCACCCGCGATCTGCCGGGTGCTGGCGTTGAGGCGATTCCACAGGTTGACGGTGGAGATCGTCATGATCAGCGCGGCGAGCTCGGCCTCGGAGTAGTGGTCGGCGACCTCGTCCCACAGTTCGTCGCTGACCTGGCCTCCGTCGGCGAGCCGGGTGACCTCCTCGGCCAGCGCCAGCGCGGCGCGCTCGGCCTCGGTGAAGTACGGCGCCTCGCGCCACGCCGCCACGGCGAACAGCCGTTCGTCACTCTCGCCCGCCTTGCGCAGGTCCTTGGCGTGCATGTCGACGCAGACGCTGCAGCCGTTGATCTGGCTGGCCCGCAGCAGCACGAGATCCGTCGTGATCTTGGGCAGTCCGGCCTGATCGGTGGCCTTGGTGAGGTCCATGAGCGCCTTCATGGCGCCGGGCAGGACGAGGGCAGGGTTCTTCATGCGTGCCTGCATGGGGGTTCTCTCCTCATGAGCGGTGATCGCTTGATGTGACCAGCATGGGGAGGGCCGTTAATACGTTGGCGATGCGCTTTCGATGCATGGCCGATGGGCCTGCTGTGGCGTCTGGTGCCATTGAGGCAAATGTAGGATTCGTGGGTGGATGTGCGGTTTGCGATCCTGGGTCCGGTCGAGGTGTCCGCCGGCGGCCGATCGCTTCCTGTTCTGGCGCCGCGTCACCGCGCGTTCCTGGCCTACTTCCTGTTGAACGCCGGTGTCGTGCTGAGCGTCGAGCGGCTGACCGACGCGATGTGGGGGCCGACACCGCCGGACACCGCCCGTGCGCAGGTGCACGCCGCGTTGACGGCGATGCGCCGCCTGCTGCGCGCGGCGGACGCGGCCCACCTGGTCCAGACCCGGCCGGCCGGATACGTGATCACTCCGGCGGCTGGGCAGCTCGACCTAGAGGAGTTCGCGATGCTCGTGGCCGCGGCGGAGTCCGAGCCGACCACGGCCGTACGGATGCTGCGCCAAGCGCTCGCCCTGTGGCGCGGACCGGCCTTCGCCGGCGTCCAGGCCCATTTCGTCGAGAGCGCCAGGGCCCGGCTGGAGGATCGGCGGCTGGGCGCGGTCGAACGACTGGCGGAGCTCGAACTCGCCACCGGAAGGCACGCCGAGCTCCTTGACCAGTTGGCCGCCGAGCTGACCGCCCATCCCTTGCGGGAAAAGCTGGCCGGGCAGCTGATGCTGGCCCTGCATCGCGCCGGGCGCCAGGCGGACGCGCTGGCCGTCGGCCGTGACTACCGCCGCAGACTCGCCGACGAGCAGGGACTGGACCCCGGCCACGGCTTCCTGGCCGTGGAGGAGACCGTCCTGCGCGGCGAGCCGCCCGCGGCCGCCCGGATCCGGCCCGTGGGGGCCGAGCCGCCCGCGGCTGCCCGGATCCGGCCCGCGGAGGCCGAGCCGCCCGCCGCCACCGCGGCCAGGCCGGTGGCGGCTTTCCTGCCCTACGACGTCGCCGACTTCGCCGGCCGCGCCGTCCAGGTGGAGGAGTTGTGCGAGCCCTCCTCCCAGGCGGTGACGATCTCCGTGATCGACGGCATGGCGGGCATCGGCAAAACGGCCCTGGCCGTCCATGCCGCGCACCGCCTCGCCGAACGCTATCCCGATGGTCAGCTCTTCATCGACCTGCACGCCCACACAGCGGGCCAGCGCTCGCTCGAGGCCGCGGAAGCACTGGAGGTGCTGCTGCGGCAGCTCGGCGTGCCGACCGAGCGCATCCCCGCGTCCATGACCGAAAGGGCCGCTCTGTGGCGAGCCGAGCTGGCCGGCCGCCGGGTGCTGCTGGTGCTGGACAACGCCGCCGACGCCGCCCAGATCCGGCCCCTGCTGCCGGGCGTCTCGAACAGCCTGGTGCTCATCACCAGCCGCCAGCGGCTCACCGACCTGGACGGCGCGCGGTCCGTGTCCATGGACGTGCTGCCGTTACCCGACGCCGTCGCGCTTTTCACCGGCATCGTGGGCGAGCGCGCGCCGGCCGAGCCCGAGGCGGTCGCCGAGGTCCTGCTGCTGTGCGGGTTCCTGCCGCTGGCCGTACGCATCGCCGCCACCCGCCTGCGGCACCGCCCGCGCTGGAGCGTGGCCCACCTGGCCGAACGCCTGCGTGACGAGCGCCGCAGGCTCACCGAGCTGGCCACCTCGGAACGCGGCGTGGCGGCGGCGTTCACCCTGTCGTATCGTCAGCTCACCGTCGACCAGCAGCGGCTGTTCCGCCTGCTCGGGCTGCACCCCGGCCGCGACATCGAACCCCACGCGGCCGCCGCGCTCGGCGATCTCCCGGTGGAACGCGCCGAGGATCTGCTGGAGGACCTGCTGGACGCGCACATGCTCCAGCAGCGCGCCTTCGGCCGTTACGTCTTCCACGACCTGCTCCGCCGCTACGCCGCGCAACTTGCGGCCGAACAGGAGCCGCCGGACCTCACGCACGCGGCGATGACCCGGCTGCTCGGCCATCAGCTGACCACGGCGTCGGACGCCATGGACCTGCTCTACCCCGACAGCGCCCACCGGCGGCCGCGCATCGAGCGGTCGGTGTGCCCGCCGGTGCCTCTCCATGACGCGCCGCAGGCGCTGGCCTGGCTGGACGCCGAACGAGCCAACCTCGTCCTGGCCGCCGATCGCGACTCGGCGCACACCGGCCTGCTGGCCACCACGCTGTACCGCTATCTCTACGACCACGCCCACCACGACGATGCTCTCACTCTGTACGGCAAGGCCCTGCACGCCGCCCGATGCCGCGAGGATCCGGCCGGCGAAGGGCGGGCGCTGACCGATCTCGGCTGGGTACACCAGGTGCAGGGCAGCCATGACGTCGCCCGCGAGTACTTCGAGCGGGCCCTGGCCGCCTGCCGTACGGCTGAAGACCTCCGAGGCCAGGCTCGGGCGCTGGTCGGCTTGGGGCGGGTGGGCACGGACGAAGGCGACCACGAGCGGGCCAAGGAGGCGGACCTACGCGCCCTGGAGCTGTTCCGCGACATCGGCGACCGGTTCGGCGAGGCCGTGACGCTGGACTACCTCGGCATCGTCCACGAGCGGCTCGGCCAGCACGCGCAGGCGGCCGACCTGCACCGCCAGGCGCTGGAGCTGTCGCGGGACATCGGCAGCCGAGGCGGCGAGGCCGACGCCCTGGACAACCTCGGGGTGGCCTGCACGCGGCTGGGCCGGCACGCCGAGGCCCGCGACCACCACGAGCAGGCGCTGGAGCTGTATCGGCGCTTCGGCTACCGGCGAGGCGAGGCCAAGGCGCTCAACAGCCTGGCCGAGATCGCGGCGACCATGGGCGACCCCGGCCAGGCCGTACGCCTGCACACCGCCGCCCTCGACCTGGCCGTGGAGCTGAGCAACCGGAGCGAGGAGAGGCGCGCCCGCGAAGCCATCGCCCGGCTCCCCTCCATGTCGGAGACTCCCGCGCGGGCGTCCTACTCGGGGGCGTAGAACGCGGTGGTGGCGGCGACGGCGGCGGCCACCTGGTCGGGCGCCCCGCCCGCGGCCTGGTGGGCCTCGCCCCAGGCCCGGCTGCTCTCGGTGATGTAGCGCCGCCCCTCGGTGGTCTCGTGGAAGGTGTTCGCGTCGATCTCGCCCCGGCCGCCGATGGTCAGGTAAAGGCCGAGCCCCAGCAGCGCCAGGTCCCAGCCCACTCCGGTCGCGCCGGGCCCGAACTGGTCCCACATCTCCGGCGGCATCTCGGCGCTGTGGCGCAGCTCGAACAGCGTGCCCCCGTCCTGGGCGGACAGGTGCACCTCCACCTCGGAGAAGCCGGGGTTCTCGCCGAACAGCCAGCTGACCTTGAGCAGGCTCGGCGGCTCACAGCGCAGGATCTCGCCGCCCGCGTTGCCCTGGAGCTGGTACGTGCCCCCGAGCCGCAGGTCGCCGGTCACGGGCAGGAACCAGCGGTTCAGCCGGTCGGCCTCGGTGCAGGCGTCCCACACGTCCTCGATCTCGGCGTCGAAGTGCCGTCGCAGCACCACGGTCTTGACGTCGCCGTCCTTCAGCTCGCGCTGAGCCTTCAGCAGCTCGTCGACAATATCCATCACGTGTCCTTTTCGTTCAGGCGGCGCTCGCGCTTGCCGCGGGCCAGCTCCGTCGCCAGCGCGTCCAGCCGTTGGCTCCAGAAGCCGCGAAACCGCTCCAGCCAGAGATCGACCTCCTGCAGCGGCCCGGGCTCGACGGCATAGAGCCGCCGGGTGCCCTGGGCTCGCACGCTGGCGAAGCCGTTGTCGCGCAGCACCCGCAGGTGCTGGGAGACGGCCGGCTGGGAGATGCCGAACTCATGCTGGATGACGGCGGTGAGCTCGCCCGAGCTCTGCTCGCCGCCGGCCAGCAACTCCAGGATCCGCCGTCGTACCGGATCGCCGAGGACGTCGAATGCGTGCACCGCACGAGTATTTCAGGGCCAGCTTATATAAGTCAAACCCGGTATAGAGGTCAGTCGTCCAGGCCGCGGGCGCTGAGCGCCTCGCCGAGGGCGTCGGCGTGCCGGAGCGAGCTGACCACCAGCGGCACGGCGAAGGCACGCAGGCTGCGCTCGACGCCCCTGGCCCGCTGGGCCTCGCGGACCCGGGTGGCCAGCGCCGCCACCACCGGCACGCTCCGCACGGTCAGCGACAGCAGCAACGACACCCGGAACGGGTCCAGGCCGACGAACCTCGCCGGGGCCAGGCAGCGTTCCAGCGTGGACAGCATGGCCGACATCCGGGTGGTGAGCGTGACCAGCCCGGCCAGCGCCACGGCCAGCACCACGCGCAGCGTCGCCGACACCGCCCCCTGCAGGTCCACGAACACCCACTGCATCCCGAACAGCCCCACCGCGAACCACCGCACCGGCTTGACCTGCGCCCAGGCCGCCGCCACCCCGACCCGCGACAGCGCGTACAGGCCCGCCACGACGGCCGCCGCCCCGGCCAGTGCGAGCGGCGAGCCCAACAGCACGAGCGCCGTGCACCCCAGCGCCAGCCCGGCCAGCTTGGCCCCGGCCGGCAGCCCATGGAGCGGCGAGTCGCCGGGGACGTAGGCCCCGGTCAGGCCGTTCACGCCATGATCTTCCGGTAGTGGGCGACGGCCTCGTCCGGGGTGCCGTCGGCGACGATCCTGCCCTGGTCCAGCACCAGGACGCGGTCGAAGTCCGCCAGCAGCGGCAGGTCGTGGCTGACCACCACCACCTGCTGCGGCATCTCGCGCAGCAGCTCGGCGACCTGGCGGGAGTGGCGCAGGTCGAGCAGCGTGGTCGGCTCGTCCATGACCAGGATGTCCGGCTCCAGCACCATGACGGCGCACAGGGCGAGCAGCTGCTTCTGGCCGCCCGACAGGTGATGGGCGGGGTGGTCGGCGTGGTCGCCCAGGCCGTACCTGGCCAGGACGTCGTGCACGCGCCGCTCGACCTCCTCGCGCGCCAGGCCCTTGCGGCGCAGGGAGAAGGCCACGTCCTCGGCCACCGTCGGCATCACGATCTGCGCGTCCGGGTCGGTGAACAGGAACCCGACAGCCCTCCTGATCCTGGCGGCCTGGCGGCGGGTGTCGAGGCCGAGCACCGTGACGCTGCCCGAGGTGGGCAGGGCCAGGCCGTTGATCAGGCGGGCGAGTGTGCTCTTGCCCGAGCCGTTCGCGCCGACCACGCCGACGCGGCGCTCGGGCAGCGTGGCGGTGATGCCGCGCAGTACGTCCCGATCGTTGAGCCGTACGTGCACGTCGGCGAACTCGATCACGCCGTACCGCCTGGAACGCCGGAACCCCTGCTCATGCCGGCCCTCCGTCCCGGCCGGGACCGACCACCTCGAACAGGGCGGCCACCCCGAGCCCGCCCCCGACCGCGGCCGCGGCCAGGCCCAGCGTCCCCGGCGGGGCGCCCGCGCGGACCAGGCGGCTGAACAGCCTGGTCACCACGACCGCGCCGCTCGCGCCCCACGGATGCCCCAGGGCCAGCGCGCCTCCGTCGGCGCACACCCGTTCGTCGCCCATGGGATCGAGCCCGAGCGCGTCGGTGACCGCCAGCACCTGTGCCGCGAACGCCTCCACGATCTCCACTGCCGCGACCCGTTCCAATTCCACCCCCGCACGCGCCAGCACCCGCCGCACCGCGGGCACCGGGCCCCAGCCGGGCAGCTCGGGATCGCACCCGACGACGGCCCCGGCCACCAGCCGCATCCCCGGCAGGCCAGCGCGCAGCCGCTCGGGCACGATGGCCACGGCCGCGGCGCCGTCACTGACCGGGGAGGAATTACCGGCCGTAACTGTACCTTCCGCCACGAACGCCGCGGGCAGGCGGGCCAGCGACGCCGCCCGCAGCGGCCTGGGCCGCTGGTCGTCGCGGCGCCCGCCGATCGGGACGATCTCCTCCGCGAACCGGCCCGCCTCCCGGGCGGCCAGCGCCCTGGCGTGACTGCGGCAGGCGTAGGCGTCCTGGCGCTCCCGGCCGATGCCGCGTGCCGCCGCCAGCGCCTCCGCGGCCGGACCCATGTCGGGATCGGGCCGTCCGTCCGGGGTGAAGGGCGCCCTGGGGTACGGCCCGGCGGAGCCTCGATGCGTACGCAGGGGCGCGGTCGAGGCGCTCTCCGCCCCTCCGGCGATCACCAGGTCCATCTCCCCCGCGCGTACCGCCTGGGCGGCGACCAGGATCGCGGCCAGGCCGCTGCCGCACTGCCGGTCCACCGTGAGACCGGGCACCTCGTCGCCCAGGCCCGCCGCCAGCGCCGACACCCTGGCCACGTTGCCGCCCGGGCCCATGCAGTTGCCGAGCACCACGTCGTCGACCCGCCGCCCGGCGAGGTCATGCGCCACGGCCGCGATCACGGGCGCGGCCAGCCGGTCGACGCTCAGCTCCTTGAACGCGTGCCCAGCCGTGCCGATGGCAGTGCGCCGCGCCGCCACGATGACGGGTTCGTCACGTCGGGTCAGCGCGGTCATGGGTTCGTCGCGCATGTCAGGCCAGCCGCCGGATGTCCGGGTCGCCGTCCGCCAGGCGGGCCGCGACCAGGGCGCGCGCGGGCTTGCCGGTCTGCGTGCGCGGCAGGCTCGGCACCGCGTACCAGCGGCGCGGGCGCTGCGCCGCGTCCAGGCCGCCCCTGGCCATCGCCTCCAGCAGCGCGCGCGGCGGCGGCGAGGCGCGCTCGGCCTCGATGACCGCGGTGACCACGGAGCCCAGCGACGGGTGGGGAGAGCCGATCACGACGATGTCGCCCACGCCGGGCACTTTCCTCAGCACCTCTTCCACGTCCTCGGGCACGACGGTGGCGCCGCCGGTCTGGATCGCTCCGTCACCGCGGCCCCGCACGCGCAGCACCTCCCCTGCCCGGTACGGCTCCGCCACGTCGCCCACGGTCATCCAGCCGTCGCCGTCACGCCGCAACGGCCCGGCCGCGTCACCCAGGTAGCCGTCGGCCAGCCACGGCGAACGCGCCCACACCTCCCCGAACGACCTGTCGGGCGCGGGCCGGACCTCGATCTCGACGCCCGGAAAAGGGCGCAATCCACCCCCGTCGGCGTCCACCGCCACGAACGACAGCTCGCTCGCCCCGTAGTAGGACACGACACGGATCCCCGCCTGCCCGGCCGCGGCCCGCGCGTCAGGGTCGAGGGCCGCCCCGCCGACCACGGCCGTGCGCAGCCTGCCCGGACGTGCCAGCACGTCGGGCAGCCGGTGCGGCACCAGGTGCACGACGGTGGCCCTGCCCAGCAGGTCGCCTAGGGGCCTGGAGGGCCGGCGGCCGGGCAGGAGGGCCGTCGCGCCGGTGGCCAGGGTGTGCACGGCGGCGAAGGCGTACAGGCTCGACACCAGTGGGCCGGGGACCAGGACGACGTCGTCGGGGCCGATCCCGGCGAGGTCGCTGAGGTGCGGGAACGACGCCGTCCAGGAAGCGCGGGAGCGCACGACGGCGCGCGGCCTGCCGGTGCTGCCCGAGGTGAAGCAGGCCCACGCCCGATCGCCGGGCCGCGGCTCATGCCGCACGTCGGGACCCGGCACGTACGGCAGCGGCGCGTCCACATGAGCCGCGTACGGTGATGCCGGGGCGACGCGCGACCACCGCTCCCGGTCCCACGTGGGATCGCCCACCAGTGGCGTCGCGCCCGCCAGGTCCGCCGCGAGCACGGCGACCAGCGCCTCGACCGGCTCCGCGAGGCCGATCGCGACCAGCGTGCCCGGCCCCGTTCCGAGGCCGATCAGGTGGCGGGCGGCGCCCTGGACGCGCTCGGCGAGGCGAGCGTAGGTGAGCTCTGCCTCGGGGCCGCACACCGCCAGGCGCGAGGGACGCTCGGCGGCGTGCCGCATCACATGTTCTGCTACGGGCATCGGGAGGTCAGCGCCCCCCGCCGGTACGCAACCGCTCCTGATGCACGGCGGGCACCGCGTCCGGGTACGCCCGCTGCGTGCCCCGGGCCACGACGGACGCGAACACCGCCTTGAGCAGGTCACCGGGCAGGAACTGGACGCTGAGCAGCGCCGCCTTGCCCAGGGAGATGCCGGTGAGCGCGGCCTGAACGGGAACGCCGAACAGGTAGACCACGCCGACACCGCCCACCAGGCACGCCACCACCAAGGGAACGATGCCCGGGTTGCGGCCCGCGCGCTCGACGAGCCAGCCGGTCACCGCCGCGCCGGGGAGCCAGCCGATCAGGAACCCGGCCGACGGCCCGGCGAACACGCCCAGCCCGCCACGCCCGCCGGCCAGCAGCGGCAGGCCCGCGGCGACCAAAACGAGCAGCACCGCGACCGCCAGCGCGGCCCGCCACGTGCCGAGGATCGCGCCCGCCAGCATCACACCGAACGTCTGGAGCGTGATCGGGACCGCGTCGCCGAACAGGTTCAGCGAGCCCGGCAGGCCGAGCACCGCGATCAGCGCCGCGAACACGGCCACCCGCGCCAGGTCGCCCGTGGGGAACCCGCGCTGCTTCCCTTCATCCTTCATGACGTCGATCCCACACCAGAACACCCTGCTTCAGGCATGGAGGTATCCCACAACTTTCCGGCCGCTCATCTGCGAACGACCGATACCGATCCCACAACCGACCCTCCCCGGCGGGCGCGGGTCAGGCGGCCAGACGGAGGGCCCGGGCCACGTCGGAGGTGGACGAGGACGTCTCCATCGAGGTGTAGCCGTCGCGCAGCGAGGCGTCCAGGTCCTTCAGCCCGTTGCCGCTCAGCGTGATCACGATCCGCAGCCCCGGCTCCAGCGCGCCTCGCGCATGCCGGTCGAGCAGGCCCGCGACCCCCGCCGCCGAGGCGGGCTCGGCGAAGACGCCGTCACGGCGGGCCAGCAGCCGGTAGGCCGCGAAGATCTGCTCGTCGGTCACCGCCGCGATCAGCCCGCCGGACTCGTCGCGGGCGGCGAGGGCGCCGTCCCAGGTGGCCGGGTTGCCGACGCGGATCGCGGTGGCGTCCGTACGCGGGTCGGCCACAGGCGTGCCGTGGACGAGCGGGGCCGCCCCGGCAGCCTGGAAGCCCCACATGCGCGGCAGCCGCCCGGCCAGACCCGCGCCGTGGTAGGTGCGGTAGCCGCCCCAGGTGGCGGTGATGTTGCCGCCGTTGCCCACCGGCAGGCAGTGGACGTCGGGCGCGTCGCCGAGGGCGTCCACGATCTCGTAGGCGACCGTGCGCTGCCCGGCCAGGCGCAGCTCGTTGCCGACGGAGTTGACCAGCGCGATCGGGTGGTGCGCGGCCAGTTCGCGGGCCACGCGCATGCAGTCGTCGAAGTTGCCGTCGATCTCGACGATCTCGGCGCCGTACCGTACGGCCTGGCCCAGCTTGCCGAGCGCGATCCGCCCCTTGGGGACCAGGACGGCGGCCGTCACCCCGGCGCGGGCGGCGTAGGCGGCGGCCGAGGCGCTGGTGTTGCCCGTGGAGGCGCAGATGACGGCCTGCGCGCCCGCTTCGGCCGCCCGGCTGATCGCCACCGTCATGCCACGGTCCTTGAACGAGCCCGTCGGGTTGGCGCCCTCGACCTTCAGCCAGACCTCGCAGCCGGTGAGCTCCGACAGGTGCGCCGAACGCAGGAGCGGGGTGTTGCCCTCGTTGAGCGAGACGGACGGGGTGTCGGCGGTGACCGGCAGCCAGCGCCGGTAGTCGCTGTCGATCAGGCCATGCCAGGTTCTCATGCCCCGAACCGTAACACTCGTTTCATGTCTCTTGGCAACAGGGCGATGATGTAACATTTGTCATTGTGGGGAACGATCCGGTGGTCGACCGTCTCAGCGCCGTCTATCCAGAGCTCCCGCCCGGAGAGCGGGCGATCGTGCGGGTGCTGCTCGACGACTATCCGTTCGCGGCGCTGGGCTCGCTGCGGGCGCTGGCCGAGCGCGCCGGGGTCAGCCCGCCCACGGCGTCGCGGCTGTTCGACCGCCTGGGGTACGCCGGATTCGCCGACTTCCAGGCCGCCGTGCGTGACGGGGCGCGGGACCGGTCGCGGCTGCTGGAGTTCGTCACGGGATCGCCCGGCGCGGCACAGCACTCGGCCTCGCCCGAACTTCGGCGCGCCGCCGACGACCTGCGTACGGGCCTGGACGGCACGCTCGCCGCCGCCACCGACCCGCTTCTCGAAGCGGCTGCGGCCCTGCTCGCCGAGGCCGGGACCGTGTGGGCGCTGGGCGGGCCGCTGAGCGAGCTGGCCGCCGAATACCTGATCCGCCAGCTCGCCAGCCTGCGCCCCGGCGCGCATCGGGTGCCCGGCTCCGCGCAGGCCAGGGCCCGCACGGTGCTGGACCTGAACGGCTCGGACGTGGTGGTGGCCTACGACTTCCGGCGATACTCGCCGGACATCGCCCGCTTCGTGCAGGCGGCACGCGCTCGGGGAGCGCGGCTGGTGCTCGTCACCGACGCGTGGGAGTCGCCGCTGTCGGCCGAGGCGGAGGTGCTGATCAGGCTGCCGCGCGAGGCCGCCGGGCCGATCGCGCCGCTCGCGCACGAGATCGCCGTCACCGAGCTGCTGCTCGTCGCCGCGGCCGCGCGTCTGGCGCCCGCCCGGCGCCTGGCCGACCTCGAGGCGCTCAGGCAGACGCTGTGAGCCGCTTGTAGAAGAAGCTGCAGTCCTGGAGCGTCCCGTCCGGGGATCCGGCGTACTCCGGGACGATGCCGTAGCGGGTCCAGCCGCCGGTGAGGTAGACGTTCTCGGCCAAGCTGCCCGTCTCGGTGTCGAGAAGCAGCAGGTCGGCGCCGGCGTCCAGGGCGGCCCGCTCGGCCGTGGCCAGCAGGGCGCGCGACAGGCCTCGGCCGCGTGCGTCGCGGTGGACCATGAGCTTGACGATCTCGGCGCGGTGGCGGGCGTTCGGCTTGCGTGCCAGGACGAGGCTGATGGTGCCCGTCATGACGCCCTCCTCGCGGCTCGTCCAGACCAGGAGGCCGCCCTCGGCCACCGACGGCGCCTGCGCCCGCCACCAGGCGGCGGCCTCCTCATGGCCGAACGGCGCCAGGAACCCCACGGAAGCGCCGCTGTCCACGGCGTCGACCAGGAGTCCGGCCAGGTCCTTGACGGAGGCGTCGAACTCCTCGGCGGACAGGCGTTCGATGGTGTGCATGCGGTTCCTTGGCGCTAGGGGAGGACGACCAGGATGGCGTAGCGGGCCGGGGACGGGCCCGGGCAGCGGAAGCGGGAGGCGCCCCACAGTCGAAAGCGCAGGCAGTCGCCCGCCTCGACGGTGTGGGTGTGGCCGTTCGCGGTGATCTCCACCGCCCCTTCCAGCACCCAGATGTGCTGTTCAAGCCCGGGCACCGGAGGCGCGTCGTACGAGATGTCCGCCCCTGGCCGGAGCGTCGCCTCCACGACCTCGCCGCGCAGCCCGGGATGAGGCGGCGACACCGAGCGCCGGACGAACCCCGACTCCTCGTCGCTGAAGACCGCCTGCGCCCCCGCCCGTACAACCTCCGGCGGCTCGGCCTCCACCTCGGCCAGCAGCCGCGACATCGTCCGCTCATAGACACTGCACAGCTTGCCGAGCAGCGCGGCGGTGGGACTGATCTCGCCCCGCTCCAGCCGCGACAGCGTCGAGCGGCTGATGCCCGACCGGCTCGCCAGCTCCTCCAGCGACCAGCCACGCTCGAGCCGCAGCTCCGCGAGCCGCCCGGCAAGCCGGGCGGTCACTCCCTCAGCCTGTCTCATATCAGGGAAGATATCCCATATGCGGGATCAGCGCCGACGCCGCACCTTGATGTCGCGCATGTCCGTCACCGCGAGCTTCAGGATCTCGTGCGGATGGCCGTGCGCCTCCAGCGCGGCCATCGCGCCCAGCGCCGCCTCGTCCTCGCCGTCGTCCGGCTCTGCCGGCACCTGGCACCGGAACGTGAACGCCGTGACGCCCTCGTCATGGGTGAACGTCCCGGCCTCGGTGTAGGCGGCGCCGCTCGCGGCCAGCACGGCGGCCCGCCCGTCCTCGTCGAGCCCTTTGAACTTGCCCCTGATCGTCACCCTGAACACCACTTACTCCTCTCGTACGGCATAGGCCAGCACCTGCTCGCCCAGCACGCCTTCCACGACATCCAGCAACTCCAGGACCGCCGCGGCGATCGCGTCGGGCCGCTCCCCCGCCGCCGTGCGCCGGCCGATCTCGGCGTAGACCAGGGCGTGCAGGCAGCCGATGTGCCAGGCCATCACCCCGGGCAAGGGGTCGTCCCCGGCCGCGCCGGTCTCAGCGGCCAGCTCGGCTGCCAGCGCCTCGGTCATCTGGTGACCGACGTCCTGCAGCCGGGCGGCCAGCGTGGGGGCGGCCCGCATCATCTCCAGCACCGGCCCGAAGCCCGGTGTCAGGCCGACGCTGCGCTCGCGCCCGCGCACCTCCTCGCGCAGCCGGGCGAGCACCGCGGCGGCCGCCGACTGGCCTGGCGGCCGCTGCCGCACGATGCCGGCCAGCCGATCCGGTGAGGCCTCGTCCGGCGGCAGGACGAGATCCTCCTTGGCCGCGAAGTAGTTGTAGACGGTGTTCACCGACACCTCGGCGGCATCGGCCACCTCCGCGATCGTGACGTTGTCGAAGCCGCGCTCCACGAACAGCCCCAGGGCCACGTCCGAGATGCGCTGCTTGGTCTGCCGCTTCTTCCGCTCCCGCAGCCCTTCACCCATGCTTGGAGTCTACTTCAAACTTTCAGTGGACTGCAGTTTGAGGGGGCGGTGGACAGCGCCGCTCGGGGCATGATCACAATGGGCTCCCTCAGTCCCCTTGACGGTCCGGAGTGCACCCATGCTCAGGCGCAGAATCATCAGGTCCTTGGTCGTCGCAGCGCTCTTCGTCAGCGTGAGCGCCGCGGGGGCGGCGGCAGACGACGGGGCCAATAATCCGACATTTCCTGGACCGGTCTACAAAACGGTCACCGACCCAAGCGGCCTTCTCTCGCTCCAAACTTTTGGGCGGCCCGACGGCAAGGATATGGTTTTCCGGATTTCGGGCAGCGTGTACGCGAACGTCGAAGGCAACAGCCTCGACCCGGCCATACGGCACGGCCAGAAACTCTTCAACATCGAGGGCTACAACATCAGGCGCCTGTACCGGGTGCCGGACACGACGCAGCTCTACCAGCTCTCCCGCGAGATCGTGTTCTACACCGACCCGGCCGACCCCACCCGGATCCTGCGGGAATGGAAGAACCCGATCGACCAGAAGACCTATCCGGTCATCCCCATCAACAACGACACGGTGAACTTCGGCCCGTTCAACGTGACCTCCTCCTACGTCGGCCCGCCGGTGCGCACGATGCATGATGAGACCGTGTGGACCAGCGACATCCCCGTGCGCGCCGACTTCGGCACCGCGCTCGGCGAACGGTTCGGGCTCGTGGGCGGCGTGTACGCGGCCCAGGAGATGTTCGACTTCTCCGTCGACGAACGCGAGGTGGCCGCCAGGACCAACCCGGGCACCGTTCCCTCGGGCGCGATGAAGACGAAGATCAGCTGGGCGCGTACGAGCCCGTGGGCGCCGTTCATGTGCCTGGTGGAGAGCGAGGTGCGCGGCCAGCTCACCTACCACGCCCGCAGCTGGTCGCTGAACTCCTACGCCGAGATCGAGCCGTGGCTGCGCGCCGAGGTCGAGGCGAACCACCCGCTCTACAAGAGCGCCCCCAGCGCGCCCGGCGCCAGCGAGAACTCCTGGAGCTCCTTCTACAACAAGCAGCTCGGCAAGGGCGCCACCACCTGGACCTCCTGGTGCGCGGCCAACGGGCGCCCGTGACCGCGTACACGGCCCTGGCGCTCCAGATGGAGACCAGGGCCGTCAACGCCGCGCCTGATCCGCGCGCCGCCATCCGCGCCGCCATCGACCGGATCGGCGAGCAGGTCGGCGGCAGCAAGGCCTGGCTCGGGCGCGACCTGCGCCTGGTGGTGCTGCCCGAGTACGTCATGACCGGGTTCCCGATGCGCGAGAGCCTCGCGGAGTGGCGTGACAAGGCCGCGCTCGACCCGGGTGGCCCCGAGTACGAGGCGCTGGCCGCGATCGCCGTCCGGCACGAGGTGTTCCTGTGCGTGAACGCCTATGAGCGCGACGAGCACTTCCCCGAGCTGTACTTCCAGGCCTCGGTGATCCTCTCCCCGCGAGGGGAGGCGGTGCTGCGGTACCGCAGGCTGCACTCGATGTTCACGCCGAGCCCGTACGACGTGTGGGAGCGCTACCTGGAGATCTACGGCATCGACGGCGTGCTGCCGGTGGCCCGCACCGAGATCGGCAACCTGGCCGTGCTCGCCTCGGAGGAGATCCTCATGCCGGAGCTGGCCCGCGCGCTGGCCCTGCGCGGCGCCGAGGTCTTCTGCCACCCCACCTCCGAGGCGTCCTCGCCCGAGCTGACCCCGAAGGCGATCGCCCGCCGCGCCCGCGCCGCCGAGAACCTCGCCTACGTGGTCTCGGCCAACAGCGGCGGCCTGCGCGGCATCGCGATCCCCGGCGACTCCACCAACGGCGGCTCGGAGGTCCTCGACCACCAGGGGCGGGTGCTCGCCCGGGCGGGCGCGGGCGAGTCGCTCGTGGCCGCCGCCGACCTGGACGTGGACGCGCTGCGCGGCCTGCGGCGGCGGACCGGCATGAGCAATCTGCTGAGCCGGGTGAAGACCGGGCTGTGGGCCGAGGAGTACGCCAGGCACGACGGCGAGCGGCCGGGCGGCCTGGCGCAGGGCGTGCGCGAGCGCGCGTGGTTCACGGCCCGGCAGGCGGAGACGATCGAGCGTCTGTACGGCTCCGGCTAGCCCGCCGCCTCGCCGGGCTCAGGCACCACCATGGAGGCCACGTCCACCTTCGACTTCAGGTAGCCCAACTCGTACATGAGGTCGGCCACCCGCTGGATGCGCTTGGCGCTGAGCGAGGTCGGGAAGGTGCCCATCGCCATGGTCATCACCGCCTGTTTCGGCGTCTGCGTGTAGAGCGGGACGACCTCGGCCAGCTCGGCGCGGTTGGTCGCGGCCAGGCGCTGCGCCTTGGCGACCGCCCGCTGGAAGGCGGCCGTGGTGTTCGGGTGCCTGGCCACCCATTCGTCCGTGGCGGCCAGACCGTCGATCGGCAGCGCGTCGGTGGGCCCCGTGTTGGTGTCGAGCAGCAACCGGGCGCCGGCCTGCTGGGCGGCCGACAGGAACGGCTCCACCATCCACGCCGCGTCCACCTGTCCGCTCGTGAGCGCGGCCAGCTGGGCCTGGAAGTCGATGGCGACGAACTTCACCTGGTCCGGCGTCACCTCATGCGCCTTCAGATGCGCGCTCATCGACATCGTGCCCAGGTTGTTCAGCGAGTTGACCGCGATCGTCCTGCCCTTGAGGTCTCTGGGCGTCTGCAGCGGGGAGTCCTTGCGTACCACGACGCCCGCGATGCCGGGCGCGGCCTGCAGGCTGTCTGAAACGATCTTCATTCTGGCGGCGCCGCTGTCCTGGATGTTGATCAGCGAGACGTAGCTGCCCTTGAAGATGTCGATGCTGCCGTTGAGGATCTTCGGCATGACCGCCTGCGGCGCCTGGATGATCTCCGTCTTGACGGTCAGGCCCTCGGTCTTGAAGAACCCCTTGCGGTCGGCGATGAACACCGGCGCCGAGGAGGGCGTGGGGCTGACGCCGATGGTCAGCGTGGTCTTCTCCAGGCTTCCCTGCGGGGCCGGGCCGGCGACGGAGCCGGTGCCGCCGCACGCGGCGAGGGTGGCGACGGCCAGGAACGCCAGGAACGCGCGTAAAACAGAGCCGGATTCCATTCGGTTTCTCCTTGGCAGGTCACGCGGACGAAAGACCGCGCTCAACGCCCTGACAAGCGAGAACCGGTGGCAGTCACGCGGACAGTCGATGATCGTACAGCAGAGTTTGCGGTAATTGCTATGAAATGTCAGCCAGCCGAATTCGGGGTCAATCAACCATTCCAATGGGAGTCACGCGCTTTGTAAGGTTGGCCTAGCTCGCATGCCGGCGCGCGTTCACGTCAACGAGTGGGGAGCCAGTGACGAAGGAACCGACCGCGCCCGGCCCTCGCCCTCGATTAGCACGAGCCCGCAGGCGGCGCAGGCTGCAGCTGCGGGACTGGCGGGTGCGCGCACGCCTGGTCGCGCTGATCGTCATCCCCACCGCGGTGGGCGTCGTGGTCGGCGCGCAGCAGGTCATCACCTCGTGGGCCGCGGCCGGCCAGTACCAGAACGTGCTGGACAAGGCCGAGCTCGGCGACTCCATCATCGAGCTGACCCACCGGCTCGCCCACGAACGCGACCTCGCGGTGCACTACATCGCCGCCGGCCGCACGCCCGAGCGCGTGGAGCCGCTGCGCGACGAGTTCGCCTCCGTCGACCAGGCGGCCGCCGCCGTCCGCGCGAAGGCCCGGGCGATCACCCCCGACCACGGCGAGGGCGCCTGGACCATCACCCAGCAGATGCTCAGCCGCCTGCCGGAGATCGCCGCGACCCGCGACACCGTGCTGAAGACCCAGCTGCTCGCCCTGCCCGCGCTGACGAAGTACTCCCAGATCATCAACGCCTTCGACCAGTTCCACGACCAGATCGGCCAGGGCGGCGACCAGGAGGCCCTGGCCAACAGCGTCCGGGCGCTGTCGGCCCTGTCCAAGGCGCACGACGCCGCCTCGCAGCAACGCGGCCTGCTCGCGGCGGTGGCCACCGTGGGCCGCTTCCAGAGCGGCGAGCTCGACCGGTTCATGGCCGCCCGCGCCCAGCAGGAAAGCGAGGTCGCCGTGTTCCGGTCGGTGGCCACGCTGGAGGAGCTGCAGACGTACGACGACACCGTCACCGGCACACTCGTGGATCGCGCCGAGGTGATCAGGCTGCGCGCGCTGGCCCAGGTCACCGAGGGCGGCCGCATCGACATCGATCCGGAGAGCGACGACGACGCCGACCGCTGGTTCGAGGCGATCAGCGGCACCGTCGACGGCATGTGGACGGTGCAGCGGCGCCTCGGCGAGTCGATCATCGTGCAGAGCCGCACGCTGCAGGACACCGCGCGCCACGAGGCGCTCCTGGCCGCGACCTACAGCCTCCTGCTGCTGCTCGCGGTCCTGATCGTCACCGCCATCATGGCCCGCTCGCTGGTCAGGCCCCTGCGCAGGCTGCGTACGGAGGCGCTGCACATCGCCGGCGTCCGCCTGCCCAGGACCGTGCGCACGCTGCGCGAGACCGGGGACGCGTCCACCGTGCCCATCGTCCCCATCGGGGTCGACTCGCTGGACGAGGTCGGTGAGGTCGCGCGGGCCTTCGACGAGATCCACTGCCAGGCCGTCCGGCTGGCCGGCGAGGAGTCCAGGCTGCGTGCCGACGTCAACGCCATGTTCGTCAGCCTGTCCAGGCGCAGCCAGACCCTGGTGCAGCGGCAGATCAAGCTCATCGACGGGCTGGAGCGGGGCGAGCAGGACGAGCGGCGCCTGGCCAGCCTGTTCACCCTCGACCACCTGGCCACCCGCATGCGGCGCAACAACGAGAACCTGCTGCTCCTGGCCGGGCAGGCGCCTCCCCGCCGGTGGAACCGGCCGGTCAGCGTGGCCGACGTCGTACGCGCGTGCCTGTCAGAGGTGGAGAACTACGAACGGGTCCAGGCCAGGATCACCACCCGCAGCGCCGTCTCCGGGCAGGCGGTCAACGACATCATCCACCTGCTGGCCGAGCTGGTGGAGAACGCGCTGTCGTTCTCGCCGCAGAACACCCAGGTCGTCGTCGCCGCCGACGCCATCGACGGCACCAGTGGGAGTGCCAATGGGGGCGGCGGCATCATGCTGACCATCACCGACACCGGCATCGGCATGGTCCCCGACGAGCTCGCGCAGGCCAACGAGCGCCTGTCCCGCGCGCCCACGGTGGACATCTCGGTCTCCCGCCGCATGGGCCTGTTCGTGGTCGCCCGCCTGGCCCACCGCCACGGCGTCCGCGTGCGGCTGAGCCGGAACGAGGTCAGGGGCCTGACCGCGACGGTGTTCCTGCCGGAGGCGCTGCTTCAGTTGCCCGCCTACCCGACGCCGGGCGCGGCCTCGTCCTTGGACCGGCCGTTCCCCGGAAGCTGGGACGCTCAGCCGCCGCGCCAGCGCACGCCGGACATGGCCGACTGGCCGTCGTTCGCCACCGATGCCGAGCCGGCGACGGGCGGGTCCGGCTGGTACGACACGTTCGACACGCCTGGCGCGAGGGCACGATTCGACCTCCTGCGAGGCGGCGTCCCCACCCCTGACGCCGCTGTCCGCGGGCCGATCGCCAACGGCTCGAGCCCGGGCGGCCACATGAGCGCCGGCTTCACCCCCGGAGACCCGCTCCCCAGTAGCCGCTTTGGTGCGGCCGCCACCCCTGGTGACCCGCTCTCCGGTCCTCTGGACGGCCCGGCCGCCGGGGCTGCCGACGACGGCTACCTGCCGATCTTCGCCGCGGTGGAGTCGGCCTGGTTCAACCGCGACAAATCCGACAGCGGCTGGGGCTCACCCCAGGCCGACGCCGGGTGGAGCGCCGCCGAGGCCGCCGCCACCCCGGCCAACGACGGCACCACCGCCTCCGGCCTGCCCAAACGCGTGCCCAAGGCCAACCTGGTGCCCGGCAGCGCCGACACCCCCTCGGTGCCCAAGGGTGTTGCCCCCATCCCGCAGGTCTCCCCCGAGGAGGTCCGCGACCGCATGGCCGGCTACCAGCGAGGCTTCCGAGCCGCACGCGACGAGATCAGCATGCGCAGCATTCCTCCCTTCACATCAGGCAGCACGTCCCGCGAGGAAGGTTCATGATCCGCGACAGCAACCTCGACTGGTTGATCACCGACTTCGCCCGCTCCGTTCCCGGTGTGGCGCACGCCGCCGTCGTCTCCTCCGACGGGCTGCCCCTGGCCGTCTCGGCCGGGTTCCCTCCCGAGCGCGCCAACCAGCTGGCCGCCGTCGCCTCGGGGCTGGCCAGCCTGACGCAGGGCGCGGCCTCGCTGTTCGGGGGCGGCCCGGTCGTCCAGACCGCCGTCGAGATGCAGCGCGGCCTCATGCTGAACGTCTCGATCAGTGACGGATCCTGCCTGGCCGTGCTGGCCGCCCCGGACTGCGACATGGGCGTGGTGGCGTACCAGATGACGCTCCTGGCCGACCGGGCCGGGCAGGTGCTCACCCCGGCGCTGCGCTCCCGGCAGATCAGGTGAGCGCGCATGACCGACCCCCGCTGGGGTGGCGGCTGGCGGCCGCCGCCCGACCCCGACGAGCAGGACCCGGAGTCGCCCGTCCGGCCCTACGCGGTGACCGGCGGGCGCACCGCGCCGCGCATCGAGCTGGCGATGGAGGCCCTGGTCTGCTCCGCTGACGCCCCGCCGCACGCCTTCGCCCTCATCACCCCCGAGTACGCCGCCATCAGCGAGCTGTGCCGGCAGGTCCGCTCGGTGGCCGAGGTGGCGGCGGTGCTGCGGATCCCGCTCGGCGTCGCCCGCGTGCTCATCGCCGACATGACGGCCGAGGGGCTCCTGCGGCTGCACCATCCGCGGCTGCCCGGCGGCCGGCCGGACCCCGGCCTGCTGGAACGGGTGCTCAGCGGCCTGCAACGGCTCTGAGCCCGCCTGCTCCTCGGCCCCCTGTTTCCCGAGGACGGTCAGCCGGCGGGCGGGGCGAACTCGGGCTGGTCGATGATGCGGAGCCAGCTTCCGTCGGGCTGGCGCCGTACGACCTGCGCCCGCGCGCCGGTCCCGTCCTTGGGCGGCGTCGAGGTGAGCGCGATGTCACCGAAGACCAGCGTCGGCAGCGGCTCCTCCGGCTCGAAGTGCGGCCGCCCGGCCAGCACCTTCTCCCACAGCTCGCGGATCGCCTCCCGGCCCACCGTCTGGCTGCCGGGCGGGTAGGCCAGCACCGCGTCCTCCGCGTACAGGGCGGCGACGCCGGCCGCGTCGCCGGCGTTGGACCGCTCGACGAACAGGCGCGTGATGTCCTCGGGCCGCATGGCCTTGGCGTACTCCGTCATGGTTCCTCCTCAGGCGTTCACTGCGTCCAGCCTGCCGCCGCCTCGACTAGAAGTCCAACAGATGGTTCTCATAGGAACTAGAATTAGCAGTTATGGAACTGAGGCAGTTGGAGTACTTCGTCGCGGTCGCCGAGGAGCAGAACTTCACGCGGGCCGCCGAGCGGGTGCACATCAGCCAGTCCGGCGTCAGCGCGCAGATCCGCCAGCTGGAGCGCGAGCTGGGGGCCGAGCTGTTCGACCGGTCGGGGCGCACTGCCACGCTGACGGTCGCGGGCAAGGCGGCGCTCGAGCACGCCAGGGCCGCGCTGGCCGCCGCGGGTGCGGTCGGCGAGGCGGTGGGCGAGGTGACCGACCTGATCCGGGGGCGGCTCACCCTCGGGATGGTGATCGGGTGCACGATCACGCCGCTGTTCGACGCGCTCGCCGCCTTTCACGGGGCGCACCCCGGGGTGGAGATCAGCCTGCTGGAGGACAATTCCGACCGCCTCGTCGAAGCGGTCCGCGCCGGCACCCTCGACCTGGCCCTTGTCGGCACCGCCAGCGCCGCCCTCGAAGGGTTGGAGGCGCTCACGATCATCAGCGAGCGCCTCGTCGTGACGGTCCCGCCCGGCCATCCCCTGGTCGGGCTCCCCCAGGTCACCTTGGGCGATCTGAGCGCGTACCCGATCGTGTGCATGCCGCCCGGCACCGGGCTGCGCGCCGTCTTCGACCAGGCGTGCGCCGCACGGAGCCTCCGCCCCGTGCTCGCCCTGCAGGCCAGCGCCGCCGACGCCATCGCCGACCTCGCCGCCCGCGGCGTCGCCGTCGGCATCCTCAGCGCCTCGATGGCCGACCGCCACGCCGACCGCCTCACCGCCCGCACGATCGCCGACGTCGAAACCCCCGCCCTGGTCGCGCTGGTGTGGCGGGCCGGGCACCGCCCCGCCGTACGCGAGCTGCTCGCGCACGCGCGCCGGGCCTTCGCGCTCCGTTGAGCCGGCGGTCCGGGAGTCACTTCATCGAGTCGTAAAGGCGCAGCGCCCCCTTGGCGCCTTCGGGTGAGAAAAGGGCCGCCAGCCCGTCCGTGGTGAACCGGGCCCAGCGCGCCGCGCGGGGCAGCATGGCACTCTCGTAAGCGCGGACCGCCTCATCGAGGTCGGTCGCGGAGGCGAGGGCGTCGGCCAGTTCGGCGCCCTCGAGCATGGCGAGGTTGGCGCCCACGCCGAGCGGTGGCATCAGGTGCGCCGCGTCACCGAGCAGGGTGAGGCCCGGGGTGTGCTCCCAGGAGTGGCCGACGGGCAGGGCGAACAGCGAGCGCGTGACGAACTCGTCGTCGGCGTGCCGCAGCAGGTCGCGCAGGCTCTCCGCCCACCCGTCGAACAGCGCCAGCACCTCCGGGACCGGCAGGTCCTGCGGGCCGCGGAAGGCGACGTACACGCGGATGCGGCCGTTGCTGTTGCGCTGCGCGAGCAGGGCCTTGTTCGCGCCGTACGCGGAGAAGCTGCCGTTGCCGACCAGGCGCCCCTGCTCGGGATGGCGCGCCTCGTCGAAGCCGGTCTCGACGAAGGTGACGCCGGTGTAGGAGGGCACCTCCTTCGACAGGCTCGGACGTACCCGGGACCAGGCGCCGTCGGCGCCCACGACCAGGTCGAAGTCCTCACCGGTGCCGTCGGGGAAGAGCACGCGGCCCTCGCCGGTGACCGCGTCCACGGGGCGGCCCCAGCGGACGGTGCCCTCGGCGAGCGAGTCGATGAGCAGGCCGCGCAGCTGGCCCCGGTCGATCTCCGGCCTGCTCTCGTCACCGTCGGCGGGCTCCTCGTGGCGCAGCATGGTGCCGCTCTCGTCGACGATCCGCGATTCCTGCCCTTCCGGACGAGCCAGGGCGCGGAACCGGTCGAGCAGGCCGGCCTTCTCGAGCGCCGTCTGTCCCGAGCCGGCGTGCATGTCGAGGGTGCCGCCCTGGGAGCGGGTGTCCGGGGACGACTCGCGTTCGTAGACGGTGACGGGGAGCCCGTGGACCTGCAGGACCCGGGCGAGAGTGAGGCCGCCGAGCCCGGCTCCGACGACGGCGATGCGGGGAGAGATCATGAGACGCTCCTTCGATACACTGTATTTTCCAATACAGCGTATCAGTGTGGACGTTGTATTCTCGGGGGTGCAAGTCCTCATGGAAGGCGCGATGCGATGACGGCACCACAGGAGCCGATGCTCATCTGGGAGCGTCCCGAGCCGCCGAGCCGGCCGGTGCCCAGCCCGCTGAGCAGGGAGCGGATCGTCCGCGCGGCCATCGACCTCGCCGACCGCGACGGGCTCGACGCGGTCTCCCTGCGCAAGGTCGCCGCCGCCCTCGACGCGGGCCCGATGCGGCTGTACGGCTACCTGTCCACCAAGGAAGAGCTGCTGGACCTGATGGTGGACGAGGTCTACGGCGAGATCGTCCCGTCCGGGCCCGCCGGAGACGACTGGCGGGCGGCATTGCGGGATCTGGCGCGCCGCACCAGGCAGGCCACCCTGCGCCACGAGTGGTTCGCCGACCTGCTGGGCGGCCGGCCGCAGCTCGGCCCCAACGCGCTGGCGTACCTCGAAGCCTCCCTGGCCTGCCTGGGCGACACTCCGGTCGGCGCCGTGGTCCACGTCGTCAGCACCGTGAACGCGTACGTGCTCGGCGCGGTCAGGCGCGAGGTCACCGAGTTGCGGGCCGAGCGGGCCACCGGCATGGACGAGCAGGCGTGGCACGTCGCCAGCGGGCCCTACCTCGCCCGGATGCTGGCCACCGGTCGCTACCCCGCGGTGGCCAGGTTCGTCCATGGCGAGGACGCCGACCCCGACTTCGACGAGGGCCTGGAGCGCGTGCTCGACGGAGTGGCCCCGCTCGTCAGCGGCGGGCGATGAGGCGCATCGCCTGCCGTAGGACCTCGGCCTGGGCGGGAGCGAGCCCGTCGAGGAACGGCTCCATCATCCCGGGCTCCCAGTCGTGCCGGCCCGTGTGCGCCAGCAGGTGCTCCACGCTGTAGTCGGCGAGCATCGCGGCCAGCGGCGCCACCCTCGGATCGTCCGGCGAGGCGTCGGCCAGCTCGTCGAGCCGCTGGTAGAACTCGTGCCCGCGCGCCGTCACCTCCGGGTCGGCGGCCAGCGAGCCGAACATCTCGAACGCCTGCCCCCGATCGGTGTCCGTCGCCATGCTGTCCATCAGCACCAGCAGGTCGCGATCCCAGGCCGCCGCCTTCGAGGCGGGCAGGTCCACCGCGCGCAGGAGCGCCACCAGCTCGGGCGAGGCCGTCTCGTCGGGGCCCAGCGTCCCGGTCCTGGCCCCCTCGAGCACCTCGGCCAGGCGGGCGCGGCGCAGCCGGATCTCGTGCTCCTGCCTGGCCAGATCCGCGTCGAGCTCGGCGAGGATCTCGGGCAACGCCCTGGAACGGTCGTCCGCGATCACGTCGCGCGCCTCCTCCAGACTCAGCCCGAGCTCGACGAGGCGGCGGACGCGGGCCAGAGCGATCGCGTCGCGCATGCCGTACTCGCGGTAGCCGTTGGCCCGGCGCGACGGCTCCGGCAGGATGCCCTGCTGGTGGTAGTAGCGCACGGTACGCGTGGACACCCCGAGCAGCGCGGCGAGCTCTCCGATTCGCATACTTCCGCACAATAAATCATTGGCGTTCGCCGAGCCCCACCGGTTACCGTCAGGGTACGCCGGATGAACGAAAGGAAAGGGCCCCGCCATGCGATTCGCAGCTGAACGCGTCTCCTGCCGCTGCGCGGCGGCGCTCGCCCGAAAGGCTTCTGGATAACTCTCGCGAACGAGCTTCCAGAGGCCGCCAGGCACGCACTGGGCGGCCTTTCTCTTTCGAGCTTCACCGGGCCGATGGTGAAAAGGCATCACACCTGCCCTGCAAGCAGGAGTTCAGGTTTCGAGATCCTGTCGGTCCACGTCAGAGCATGTTCTCAAGGCCCCGTTGGTCTAGCGGTCAGGACGCCCGGCTTTCACCCGGGAAATCGCCGGTTCGAGTCCGGTACGGGGTACGAACTGTTTATTCCATGGCCCTATAGCTCAATGGAGAGAGCGCCGGCCTACGAAGCCGGGTCTGTTGCAGGTTCGAATCCTGCTGGGGCCGCTGCCGATGTGGCGGTTCGACTCCGTCCTCGCGCACTTCCGCCTCGACCTGACGGGGGCCGGGGCGGCTTGGCGCAGTTCGCCGGTTGCGGAGGCGGGATTGCAAATCCCGCTCGTGCGAGTTCGACTCTCGCCTGCGTCTCTCCGTCCCTCGGGTTGACATCTTTCCCGGGCTCCGCGTGTAATAGCCGTCGCGTCGCGTGACGCCGGCCCGGAGGACGGCGGCGGCATGGAGGCGCCGTATCAAGGGGGATGACGCCGTGAGTTCACACATCACCGGACGTGCCTGAGCGCACCCGGCCTGCCGCGCGTTTCTCGCGCGAGGGTTCCCACGTCATCGGCTTCCATCCCGCCTTGGAGCGAAAACACGCATGCCCATTGACTTCAACCAGCAGATCATTGACGAATTCCGGGCCAACCGCGGTCAGGTCGGCGGCCCGTTCGAAGGAGCCAGGCTGCTCCTGCTGACGACCGTCGGAGCCAAGACCGGCAGGTCCCACACGACGCCCCTCGGTTACCTGCCCGACGGGGACCGCATCCTGATCATCGCCTCCGCCGGCGGCGCGCCCCGGCACCCGGCCTGGTACCACAACCTGGTCGCCAACCCACAGGTCACCGTGGAGGACGGCGTCTTCACCTACCAGGCGAAGGCGGTCGTGCTGGAGGGCGACGAACGCGAGCGCATGTTCGCCCGCGCCGTCGAGTCCGACCCCGGATGGGGCCGCTACCAGGACACCTCCGGCCGGACCCTGCCCGTGGTGGCGCTCATCCCGGCCTACGGCCCGCCGGCCGGCCCCTTGGGCGACGTGCTCAAGCAGATCCACGACGCCTTCCGCAGGGACCTGGCCCGCATCCGCGCGGAGGTCGCCGCGTCGGGCCCGCGTCTGGGCGCGCAGCTGCGCGTCAACTGCCTGACCGTGTGCCACAACCTGCACGAGCACCACTCGCGCGAGGACGGGTCCATGATCCCGGCGCTGGAGGACCGCTATCCGGAGCTCGCCCCCGTCATGGCGCGGCTCCGTGCCGAGCACGAGGCCGTCCAGCAACTGCTCCAACAGCTCCAGACCCTCCTCGCCGCCGACGACGCGGACCCCGCCCTGCTCCTCGACGAGGTCAATCGCCTCACCCAGGAGGTCGAGGCGCATCTGGACTACGAGGAGGAGTACCTCGTACCCTTGCTGAACCACGGCTGAGACCGGCGCCATGCCCCGGGCCGGAGCGTGATGGGGAGGAGACGTCAGGAGCCGCGCGGGGTCACCAGGCCGGATTCGTAGGCGAGGACCACGAGCTGAGCGCGGTCGCGGGCGTGGAGCTTGGCCATGGCCCGGTTGATGTGGGTCTTCGCGGTCAGCGGGGTGATCGCCATGCGGTCGGCGATCTGGTCGTTGGACAGGCCCTGCGCGACCAGGGCGACGGCCTCGCGTTCGCGGTCGGTCAGCTCTTTCAGCCCCGTGCCGGTGCCGGTGTGGAGCGGCTGGGTGACGTACCGGCTGATCAGGCGGCGGGTGATCGACGGTGCGAGCAGCGCGTCACCGCGCGCGGCGACGCGGACGGCGTGGAGGAAGTCCTCCGGCACGATGTCCTTGACGAGGAATCCGGCTGCGCCGGCACGCAGCGCGTTGAAGACGTATTCGTCCAGGCCGTAGTTGGTCAGGATGACGACGTGCACCCCGGCCAGGGCCGGGTCCGCGGCGATGCGCCGGGTGGCCTCGATGCCGTCGACGACCGGCATCTGAACGTCGACAAGAGCGACGTCGGGCAGGTGTTCCTTGACCAGGGCCAGGCCCTCCATCCCATTGCCGGCCTCGGCCACCACCTCGATGTCGTCTTCGAGGTCGAGGAGCGCGCGAAACCCGCTGCGGATGAGCGGCTGGTCGTCGACGAGCAGGACACGGATCATGCTGTCTGGTCCACAGGGAGTTCGGCCTGGACGGTGAAGCCGCCTTCGCTGCGCGGCTCGGTGCGCAGGCGACCGCCGAGGGCGGTGACCCGTTCCCGCATCCCGAGCAGCCCGACGCCGGGCACCGGGGCGTCGTCCGGTGTGGCCTTGCCGTCGTCGTCGATGCGGATCACGAGGGTGTCGGGACGGTAGTCGATCCGTACCGACGCCGTCGCGGCGGCGGCGTGACGCGCGATGTTGGTGAGAGACTCCTGAACGATCCGGTAGACGGTCCGGTCCACCGCCGCTGACACGTCGTGTCGTTGTCCCGCGATCGTCAGCTTCGCGTCCAGGCCGGTCGTCCGAGCCCGTTCCACCAGCTCCGGGAGGTGGCCGAGCCCGCGCCGCGGCTCCGTGTCGTCGTCGCGCAGCGCCTCCAGGGTCGCGCGCAGCTCCCGGGTCGCCTCACGTCCGGCCTCCTGGATCGCCAGCAGCGCCTCCGGCACCTGCTCACCCCGCTTGCGGGCCACGTGAACGGCGACTTCGGCCTGCAGCTTGATGATCGAGATCTGATGGGTGAGCGAATCGTGCAGCTCCCGCGCGATGTGCAGCCGCTCCTCGTTGGCGCGGCGCCGCGCGGTCTCCTCCCGGGTGCGCTCGGCTTCGTCCGCCCGCCGCTCAGCCTGCCGCAGCGCTTCACCCGCGGCGCCGGCCGCGACCAGCCAGGCCAGCTCAAGGGCGCCTCGGGCCTGCGCGAACGCCTCGCCCGTGTCGTGCAGACCCGAGGCCAGGGCCGCGAGAGGGAGAAGGGCCAGCATGATCACGCTCGCTGCCACCGTGATGGTGCGGTGTCCCGCCCGCACGGCTGCGTACACCGCGAACAGGTACGCGACGGCCGGCACGTCAAAACCGGCCGCCTGGTAACCCACCGCGCACAGCCCGGTGACGGCCAGGACGGGAACCGGAGCCCGGCGCCGCGCGGCCAGCGCCAGACCGCCGGCCGTCAGCAACGCGTAGCCGAGCAGGTCGAGGTACGCGGCGGAGTGCTGCCCAGACAGCCCGGTGACCAGCAGCGCCGCCGCCACGCCGACGGCGATCACCCAGTCTCTGACACCAGCCCATCCTGTGCTCATGCGCGCACCCTAGCGGGATGTTCGCAGGGGCGACTCCTGCGCACGGATGATCGGCCACTACCGCACCCGCGGTACCTTCGCGGCTCCTGCGGCATCCGCGGCAGCCGGCTACGGCATCGGCGGCAGCGTGAATCGCCCACGTCCGCCGGACGACCGGCGGTGGGTCCAGCGGACACGATCAGACGACGTCCAGTCGCAGGAGAAGAAGGAGCACCTCATGTCCGTCCGCCACCTGGCTGCCGCCGCGGCAGCCGCCCTGCTCGGAGGTTTCGGGCTTGCCACACCGGCGGCCGCGCACGTCCTGGTCCAGCAGGATCCCGTCAGTGCCTACACCATGACCACCGGGCGTCTGTGGTCCTTGGTGGCCGTGGCGCTGGGGCTGGTCGGCGTGGTCATCGGCGGGCTGGCGCTGGCCCGTTCCGCCGGTCGTATCGGCTCCGGCACCGGGAGAAGGGGGGCCGTCGTGGCACTGGTGGCGGGGCCGGCCGGCATGGTCATCGGCGGGCTGGTCGTGGCCGCCGCCGAAGGCGGTCCTGGCACTGGCTACGGGATAGTCGGAGGCTTCATAGCCCTGGTGGTAGGACTGATCGCCATGGTCCTCGGCGGGCTTGCTCTGGCCCGCGCCCGCCGCCTTCAGCGAGGAACGGTATGAAGTGATACGCGTGCGTGTCAGGAGAGCCTGACACGCACGCGCCTGTCAACCCAGCTTTTTCAGCCTGACAGCCTGCTTGAGGAAGACGATGCCGTCGATCATGTCGAGCTGGGACGGGTCCAGCGGGAAATAGGCGAAATCGCGGGAGACGCGCGGGTCGGGCTTCGTGATGGCCTCGGCCAGGCGGCGGGCGTCGATGAGGGAATGGTCCCACGGGAGCGTGGACAGGAGGCCCTCGACGGTGTCCGGGAGCGGGGCGTCGTCGCCGACCGTGCCGAAGGCAGAGGCCAGGAAGGCGTACCGGTCGCCCAGGTGCGTCGCGGTGATCGCCCCCGCGCTCCACCACTCCAGCTGCTGGTCGCCGAACGACATGAGGCTCTTGTTCCGCTGCAGGTGGAGGTTGCTGGAGAAGACCAGGGCCGGGCCGCGCTCGGCGACGGCACGCAGGTTGGCGGCCATCATCGCGTCCCGCAGGGCCGACAGCCGGGTCCACCGTGCCGGGGACGCGTCGGCCATCCAGTAGTGGTAGCGGAGCAGGCCGACGGCCGTGCGCCCGTACAGTGCCGCCCGCTCCCTGTCCTCCGCGCTCAGCCGCGGCGCCTGCGTGTCGAGCAGCGCCACCAGGTCGTCGGCGATCAGCCGCAGCCGCTGGGCCTCCGCGGACTGGCCGATCGACTGGGACGGATCCATGGCCGCAGCCTCGTTCGACCACCGCTCGTCCGCGCCCAGCAGCGTGTCGAGGGTCTCCCTGGTGCAGGGCAGCGGGCCGTCGAGGAGGTCATAGAGGGCGGTGAGCGCCTGGCGCGGGCTCGCCGCCCAGTACTCCAGCGGGCCGTCGAACCCGAAGAACCGGAGCTTCTCGTCATGCTCCTCGTTGTACGCGCGCATCCAGCGCACGAGCTCCCGGTTGGCGGGAAACTCGCCGAATGCGTGGCTGAAGCCGCGTTCCATGACGTCATCGAGCGTGCCCGCGCCCGTCGTGAGGTAGTCGTCGACCACGAGGCCCATGAGACAGTCGCTCTCGATGGCGAACGACCGGTAGCCCTCGTGCTCGACCAGATGCCGGAAGATCTCGTTGCGCAACTCGCCCAGCTCGTCCACGAAGTGCCTGGCCTCACCCAGGCCGAGCAGCAGCGGCTTGGCGGGAAGCGACCGGAGGAACGCCGAGATGCCTGCGCCATCGAGCGGCAGGGCCATGTCCTTGATGTTCATGCCTTAAACGGTATCGTTGAACACTCGATGTAAACTTTCTCCGGTCAACCCCCACTGCCATGGCGACAAACCTTAAATCGACGATGCATCACTGGCGCTGGCCTGCGGTTGTTCGGAGTGCGCTACAGCGGTACGAGGTTCAGCAGGAGGGCGATGACGCCGCCCGTCGTCGTGACGAAAGTCGTGCCCGGGTGCATCCCGATCGACAGCCGCAGATCCTTCTTCCGCCAGACGAGCCAGACCCCCGGAAACATGAATATCAGCCTGGACAGTAACCTCCAGGGCGCCCAGAAGTGGTACAGCGAGAACAGGGCGGCGTTGACCACCGGCGCCCACCATCTGCACGATCAGGGCTGCGACGATGGCGACGAGCTTCGCGCGTGGGATCGGCTTGTCCAGATAGCTCACCACTCCACGCAGCGAAAACCGGCCGTTGCGCCGGCGGCCTGACCACAGCAGCAGGCCGAGCTGGACCGGCGCCAGAGCCAGGCACATGGCGAACGCCCAGCCCAGGAACGGCGGATAGCCGATGGCTTTGACGAGCGGCGCGGTGATGAGCAGGTAGACGGCGACGATCAGGGCGCCGGGGACGAGGTGGAGCGCGAGGGCCCCTACGGCTGCTCGGGGCCCGCCACCTGATCGGCCACCCTCCCGATCCTCGCCAGCTGTGCCAGCGCGGGTCGGGAGAGTACGGCCTGGATGTCGTGCAATGCGAGGATCAGCTCCTCGAGCCCGTCGATGGGTGACTCCCGCTCCCTGTTCAGCAGGACGCCCCTGTACTCCTCCGGATTGACGGCCCCGCCGGGCAGCTCGACCCCGCCGTCCTCCACCCGGAACAGCGCCGGGATGGACGTGTCCAGCGCCAGGGCGAGGGCGGTCAGCTCCGCCGCCGTGAAGGAGCGCTGACCGCGCTCCGCCTGGTGAACGGCTTGCCGGCTCCACGGCTTGTCCAGGTAGCGCCCCAGGGCCTCGCCCAGCTCCGTGAGCGACAGCCGCCGCTCCGCGCGCAGGCGCGCGATCTGCCGGCCGACGGCCTCTTCCACCCGCATCCGTCCCCCTGGTGTCATTGTGGGCAATGACGTAGATATGTCGGCATTGACAGCGCCCTCTCGGCGGGCTACTGTACCGCTACAGATTTACCTGTCACTTCCACCGATGACAAGTGGGTGTCACCCCATGCGAGACTTTCAATTAGAGGTGATCGGCCCGATCGGCGACTGCGCCGTGCTCAAGGTCTCGGGCGAGATCGACGTGGAGACCGCTCCCCAACTTCGGGAGCGGCTGGTGGACCTGGCGGGCAAGGGCATCCGCCACGTCATCACCGACCTGGGCGGAGTCGACTTCCTCGACTCGACCGGCCTGGGGGTCCTGGTGGGCGGCCTCAAGCGGCAGCGCAACCACGAAGGCACGCTGACCCTGGTCACCGACGCGGAGCGCATCCTGCGCGTCTTCCGGATCACGGGGCTCGTCACCGTGCTGCCTCCCCACGCCTCGGTCTCCGAGGCGATCGCCGCGGATCCCGGCTCCCGGCGGGCGGTCGAGGCCAGGGCCGGGAGCGTCGAAGAATGGTGCCGGACGCACGGCCTGTCCTGACTCGTGAACGCCGCCGCCAAGCACGCCGTCGTCATCCCCGGCGAAAACTATGGACCGCTGGCCGGGCTGCTCGCCTATGTGGGCGAAGCGGCCGCTCGCCGGGGAGCCCGCCTCGAGCTCATCTCGTGGACGCCGCCGCCGGGCCGGACGCTGGAGGAGCGCCCGCCCTGGGTGCGTGAACAGGTGGCGCCCGTCGTGGACGGGTTCGCGGCGCCGCTGCTCATCGGCAAGTCGCTCGGCTCGCTCGCCGCCGCCGTGGCGGCGGAGCGCGGCCTGGCGGGCGTCTGGTTGACGCCGCTGCTCACGATGTCCGCGTGCGTGGCCGCGCTGCGCCGGGCCACGGAGCCGTTCCTGCTGGTCGGCGGCACCGCGGACGACTTCTGGGACGGCGCCGTGGCGCGGGAGCTGACACCGTACGTGCTCGAGGTCGAGGCGCCGACCACGGCATGCTGCTGCCGGGGCCGCTCTCCAGGAGCGCCGAGGTCCTCGGTCGGGTGACGGTCGCCGTGGAGACCTTCCTCGATGACGTCGTCTGGCGCTGACGCGCGCCCGCTCAGTTCAGCCCCGACTCCAGCTGCTCCAGCGCCTTGTCGATCTCGGCGGGCCCGTCCATCGCGGAGTCGTGCGCCCACTCCACCCAGACCAGGGCCACGATCCCGAGGACCGCCCCCATGGCGTTCCGCAGCCGGGGATCGTCCCGCCCGTAGCCCGTCCTGTCGGCCAGCAGCTCGGCGATCTCCCCCATGAGGCCGGAGGCCTTGCGCAGGTTGGCCGCCACCAGCTCGGGAACGGTCGTCGCGAACACCTCCCGTGCGTGTCCGGCCGCGATCTCCTCGGCGGTCAAGGAGGCGAACGCCGTACGGAACGCACCCCGCAGGACCGTGACCGGCGCGCCCGGCGGCTGGGCCGCGATCCCCTCGATGAGGGGCGGGAACCGATCGAGCGTGACCAGATGCTCCTTCGTCGGGAAATAGCGGAAGAAGGTGGCGGGGGAAACCTCGGCCGCCTCGGCGATCTGCTCGGTGGTGGTGGCGTTGTAGCCGCGCTCGCGGAAGAGCCTGAACGCCTCGCGCAGGATCGCCTCCCTGGTCCTGGCCTTCTTGCGCTCGCGCAGCCCGCCGTTGCTCATGTGCTCATTCTGCCGCACCCAAAAACTGATGGTGTACTGTCAAAAGACAGTGGCCTATCAAAATTGAGGAGCTGCCCCGATGAGCGATCAGAACGTCGAAACCCCGGTGACCCTGCCCGTCCGGCGCGAGCCCGGCTGCCCGTTCGACCCGCCCCCGGAGCTGGAGCGGCAGCGCGATTCTCAGCCGCTGGCCCGGCTGGCATTCCCCGGCGGCCACGTCGGCTGGCTGGTGACCGGCTACGACCTCGCCCGCGCGATCCTGTCCGATTCCCGCTTCAGCGTCCGGCCGGAGCTCCGGCACTCCCCGCTCCCCCGGCCGAACGTCCGCCCCGGCGGGCACGATCAACCGGCCGCGCCCGGCTGGTTCGCCAGCATGGACCCGCCCGACCACACCAGGTATCGCCGCCTGCTCACCGGCCAGTTCACCGTCCGCAGGATGAAGGGCCTCGAGCCGCGCATCGCCCAGATCGTCGCGGATCGGCTGCGGGCGATGGCCGAGGCCGGTCCGCCCGTGGACCTCGTGCAGGCGTTCGCGCTCCCGATCCCCTCCCTGGTGATCTGCGAGCTGCTCGGCGTGCCGTACGAAGACCACGCGTTCTTCGAGAAGGAGACCGCCCTGCTCGCCGATCTGGGCAACTCCGAGGCGCAGGCCATGACCGCCCTGGCGAACCTGGCCGGTTACCTGCGCGACCTGGTCGGACGCAAGCGCTCCCGACCCGCGGAGGACCTGCTCAGCGGCCTGATCGACGACGGCGACCTGAGCGACGAGGAGCTGACCAACATCGCCCTGGCCCTGCTCGTCGCCGGTCACGAAACCACCGCCAACATGCTCGCCCTCGGCACCCTCGCGCTGCTGCGCCACCCCGAGCAGCTCGACGCCTTCCGCGCCGACCCCTCGCTGACCGACACCGCGGTCGAGGAGCTGATGCGCTACCTGACCATCGTCCACGTGGGCGCGCCCAACCGCGCCGCCCTGGAGGACGTCGAACTGGGCGGCAGGCTCATCCGCAAGGGCGAGACCGTGGTTCTGGGGCTGCCCGCGATCAACCGCGACCCGGAGCGGTTCGCCGATCCCGCCGCCCTGCGGCTCGACCGCGACAACGCCCGGCAGCACCTGGCCTTCGGGCACGGAGTCCACCAGTGCCTGGGGCAGCAGCTGGCCCGCATCGAGATGCGCATCGCCTACCGCGCGCTGTTCGAGCGCTTCCCCACCTTGCGCCCGGCGATTCCGGTGGAGGAGGTCCCGATGCGGGAGACTTCGATCGTCTACGGGGTGTGGCGGCTGCCGGTCACGTGGTGAGACCCGCAGGCACGGCCGACGGGCGGGGCGAGGCGGTGCGGCGGCGGTAGTAGTGCACGGTCACCAGGGCGAGCAGAGGGCTCCAGGCGGCCAGCGGCCAGTACGTGACGTTGAAGATCACCGTCTGCCAGCCGTGCGTGACCAGCCCGGTGGGATCCCCGTTGAGCTTCAGGCCGAAGACGCCCATGGTCATCGCGTACGGGAAGATCAGCAACGCGAGCGCGCCGAGACCGGCGGGGATGACCGCGGCCATGACCGGCACCGGGCGGCCGCGCAGGACCGGCACCCAGCCCGGCCAGGCCTCACCCCACTCGCTGACCAGCCCGACGGCGAGGAAGGCCGCCGCCTCGCTCACCACGCTGAGCAGCATGATGTACCACCACCCGCCGGCCAGCCCTTCCAGGCCGCCCGGAGGCGTGGGGCCGAACTCCACCAGCGGCACATGCAACACGAAACCGGCGATGCGCCACAGGCTGGAGGGCAGCACGACCAGCGGGATGGCGTAGGCGGCCAGCACGGCCCAGCGGGGCACGCCGGCCGCCGTCCGGCCGTGCAGTCTGCTCCAAACGGACATAGGAGTTCTCCTCGAACGACGCCACGGGTTGGCGCCTTTGAGGATCGCGCATGTCCCGAGCGCCGCTCATCCCCCACGCGAGGGAGATCACTCCCGGTGCCGCCGCCAGAGGCTTGATCGCCCCCCATCGGGTCACCGGCACCGGGCTGCAAGGGCTGAAAAGCGTTTTCAGGCGCCTGTTTCTCCGCTCCTGGCGGCGGCTCCGGAGCGGAAGAAGGCAGCCATCATCACCCCGGCCGCGAGGCTGGCCACGGCGCCCACGAGCACCGCCAGTCGCATGCCGTTCAGGAGGCCGTCGATGTCTCCATCGGCGCCGGCGGCCGTGCCGGCGCCGAGGAGCGCTACGGCGGCCAGCACCGGAGTGCCGAGAGTCAGGGCGATCTGCTGACTCATCGTGCTCAGGCCGGTCGCTAGGCCTTGCTCCTCATCGGGCAGGCCGGAGGTGGCGATGACCGTGTAAGAGACGAGCCCCACGGCATGGCCGAAGAACGCAACCGCGACAGCGACGAGGACGATATAGATACCCGCGGCGCCCTCGTCCACGGCCAGCAGCCCCAAGAGGCCCAGCCCCTGGACGGTCAGGGCGGTGATGAGGGCCGGCCTGCCGCCGATGGCGCCGATCAGCCGAGGGGCGAGGAGCCCGCCCGCGACGGCCGCAATGCTGGATGCCCCGAATGCCAGACCGGAGGCAAGCGGCTGGTAGTCGAGTACGTCCTGCAAGTAGAGCGTCATCTGGAAGACGACCGCGCTGGGCATGCTGATGACGATGATCCCGGCGAAGTTGCCCCAGCGGACAGTGGGTCGTTTGAGCACTCTGACCGGCGCCAACGGGTGCGGGCTACGCAGTTCGATGAACCAGAAGGCGACCAGCAGTACCACGGCGAGGAACAGGCAGCCGATGACGACGGGATCGCCCCAGCCGTTCTGCTCGGTCGCGGAGATGCCGTAGACCAAACTCACCAGGCCGCCGGTGACCGTGACTGCGCCAGGGAGGTCGAGACGGCTGCGAATCCGCTCGCCGCTGTCGCTCAGGACACGCGGAGCGATGAGCACGATGACCACCACGACCGGCAGGTTGATCAGGAACGCCCAGCGCCAGCTCAGCAGCTCGGTCAGTACGCCGCCGAGCACCGACCCCAGCGCGAAGCCTCCGGTCAGTAGAGTGCCGTTGAGTCCGAGTGCGCGCCGGCGGAGCGGACCTTCCGGGAAGGATGTGGTCAGTAGCGACATCGCGGCGGGCGTGGCCATCGCTGTGGCCAGCCCCTGCCCGATACGCCCGGACAGGAGCATGCCCGGCGACTGCGCGAGGCCGCCGACCAGTGACGCCACGCCGAGAAGCACCATTCCCGCCAGAAAGAGGTTGCGCCGGCCGAACAGGTCCGCGATGCGGCCGAACAGCAGGGTGAAGCCCGCGGCGGGCAGCATGAATCCCGTGACGATCCACTGCAGCTCGCTCAGCTTGAATCCGAGGTCGGAGCCGATGGTCGGCACGGCGATGTTGAGCACCGAGAAGTCGACCGCGAGCATGAACTGGGCGCCTAGCAGGACAGCCAGGATCAGCCTCTGCCGGGACGTCATTCGTCCCTCCAAGGGCCTGCCCCGCGCGTTGCTCCTGAGATCGAGCTCGGTCATCGTGTTCCTCTCGTCCGGGCGAAACCAACGAGAGAAAGAACACCGGCGGGCGGAAGCCGGTTGCACAGGCGGAGGCGGGTGGTGGTCGCCGTCGCACGTGTCTACCGGGTCCAGTCTGCCGGGCGCTGGGACTGGCGGAGGCGTTCGGCCTGTTCGCGCAGCGGCTGAGGGATGAGCTCCACGAGCTGGTCCCGCCTGAGCGGCAGGTCCAGCAGGCTGAGCTTGACCCGGTTGCGCTGGAGGTGCGTGCCGACGTCGAACCGGACGATGTCCACGGCATCGGTGCGCAGCCGTACGGACAGGTCCGCCCCGGGCTGGAGCGGGTGGGCGGGGGTGCCGTCCACGGAGAAGATCAGCGGCACATTTTGGGAGGGATTGCGCAGGACGATGTGGTCGTCCTTGCCCAGGATGACGGTGCGGCTGATGCCGGACATCGGGGCCACGGGCGTGAGGGCGACGGCGGGCGCGGACGGTGAGATGACCGGGCCGCCGGCGGCGTAGTTGTAGGCCGTCGAGCCCGTGGGCGTGCAGGCGATCACCGCGTCCCCCCGGTAGTAGCCGTGCCGCAGCCCGTTGACCTCGAGGTCGAGCGTCACGCTCGACAGCGGCTCGGCAGAGGCGATCACGATGTCGTTGAACGCGGTGACATCGCCCGCCTCCAGGCAGCTGTGCGGCTCGAGCGTGTAGTGCCCCTCGGTCAGGCGGTCGAGGGCCTGCTCCAGCTCCGACGGGCTGACCTCGATGAGGAAGCCCAGGTGGCCGTGGTTGACGCCCAGCACCGGCGCATCACGGCCGACCACCAGGCGCATCGCGCCCAGCATGGTCCCGTCGCCGCCGAGGCTGATCACCACGTCCACCCGTTCGGCGAACTCCTCGGGAGCGACGGTGACGACCTCCGGCCCCACCCGCTCGGCGTCGCTCCCGTGGGCGACGACGACGGCTCCGACGCGCCGCGCGTACCGAGTGATCACCCGTACGGAGTCCAGGACGGACCGGTCCGGGTGCACCACCAGCCCCAGCGTGAGGAGTGGCCGGCCTGACGAGTTGTTCACGGGAGGTCCCCTACCCGAATCCGGGCCTGGTGGTCGGCGGGGTCACCAGGTGACGGGCAGTTCGTGCACGCCGTAGACCAGCCCGTTGACCTTGAACGGGACCTGGTCCAGCTCGGTGGCCAGCTTCAGCGTCGGGATGCGCCGGTAGAGGGTGCCGTACACCACCTGCAGCTCCATGCGGGCCAGCGGCTGGCCCATGCACTGGTGCACGCCGAAGCCGAAGGCCACGTAGCGGCGGGCGTCGCGGCGGATGTCCAGCTCGTCTGGGTTGTCGGGGAAGGCCGAAGGGTCGCGGTTGCCCATCTCGTTCGCCATGATCAGTCCTTCGCCGGCGCGCACGGTCTGGCCGGCGACCTCGATGTCCTCCGTCGCGACGCGCAGCCGCCCGTTGTGCACGATGTTCAGGTAGCGCAGCAGCTCTTCCACGGCGGAGGGGCGGGCCAGGCCGTCGCGGAAGAGCTGCAACACCGGGGCGGCGGTCGGCGCTTCGTCCACCATGATCGCGTTGAGCGCGGGATCGGCCATGACTTGGGCGGTGAAGCGGGCGTACCAGGTGGGGCTGCCCAGGGTCTCCAGATGTTCGGTGAGCGGGCGGACCAGGCAGGCGACCCAGTCCCGCAGGTCGGTGGAGTCGGCGAAGTCGGCCATCATGCGTTCGCGGATGCGCTCGATCTGCTCGGCGTGCTTGCGGGCGATCGCGCGGATCAGATCTGCCTTGGTGCCGAAATGGTAGCTGACCGCGGCGTTGTTGCCCTGACCGGCGGCCTCGCTGATCTGACGGTTGCCGACGGCGTGCACGCCGCGTTCGGCGAACAGCCGCTCGGCCGCGGCGAGGAGCGCCTCGCGGGTCGCGCTCACCTGTTCGTCTCGTGTCACCTTGCCGATCATCGTCATTCACCGCACCGGGACTTCGCGCAGCCCGCGACGGCCCAGTCCCACAGGTCGTCGCAGGTCCTCGGCCGTGCCGGCGAGGCGTGACGAAAGAACAGCCTATGCAAGCGGCCGTCCTGTTGAGGGCCGCTCCGGCTTGACAGGAACCCGTCCCGCGCTAAGTTAAATCAATCGATTGATTTAATACGTGCGCAGCCTTCAGAGGAGAGAACAGTGACAGCAATCCCGGAGTACGACATCGCCAGGTCGGCGAAGTGCCCGCTCGACCCCGCACCCGCGATGCGGGCGCGGCAGGAGGAGGCCCCGCTGACGCGGGTCCGGTTGTGGGACGGCAGCACCCCGTGGCTGGTGACCGGACATGCCGAACACCGCGCGGTGCTCGGTCACCCGAAAGTCAGCGTCGAACCGGCGCGCGGCATCCCGCGGCTCTCGCCGGCGGAGGCGGCGACCATGGAGAGCATGGCCAAGGAGGGCTCGGACGGCATCGGCTTCATCATGATGGACGACCCCGAGCACGCCCGGCTGCGCCGCATGGTGACCTCCGCGTTCACCATCAAGCGGGTGGAGGCGATGCGGCCGGCCACGCAGGAGATCGCGGACGAGCTGATCGACAGGATGCTCGCCGGCCCGAAGCCCGCCGATCTCGTCGAGGCGTTCGCGCTGCCGCTGCCGTCGTTGGTGATCTCCAATCTGCTCGGCGTGCCGTACGACGACCATGAGTTCTTCCAGGCCAACAGCAGGACCATCATCAACCGCAACTCGACCCCCGAGGAGCGGGGACAGGCCCAGCGGCGGCTGGCCGAGTACCTGGACGGGCTGCTCGGCGAGAAGCTCGCCAACCCTGCCGACGACCTGCTGTCCGGGCTGGTCGAGCGGGTCAAGGCCGGTGAGCTGTCCCGGCAGGAGGCCGCCCGCATGGGCGTGCTGATGCTGTTCGCCGGGCACGAGACCACGGCCAACATGATCACGCTGGGGACTCTGGCCCTGCTGCAGCATCCCGAGCAGCTCGCCGTTCTGCGCGAGAGCGACGACCCGAAGGTGGTCGCCTCGGCGGTCGAGGAGCTGCTGCGCTATCTGACGATCACCCACGGCGGGCTGCGGCGGGTGGCGCTGGAGGACATCGAGATCGGCGGCCAGGTGATCCGGGCCGGCGAGGGCATCATCGCGGTCAACGAGACCGCCAACCGCGACCTGTCCGTCTTCCCCGACCCCGACCGGCTGGACCTCCAGCGCAACGCCCGGCTGCACGTGACCTTCGGGTACGGGGTGCACCAGTGCCTGGGTCAGCCGCTGGCGCGGATGGAGCTGCAGGTCGCCTACCCCGCCCTCCTGCGGCGGATTCCCACCCTGGCGCTCGCCGCCGAGGTGGAGCGGATCCCGTTCAAGCACGACGGGTTCGTCTACGGAGCCTACGAACTGCCCGTCACCTGGTGACACCGAGGAGCACACCGTGAAGATCATCATCGAACAGGACAAGTGCGTCGCCTCCGGGCAGTGCGTGCTGGCCGCCGACGACGTGTTCGACCAGCGCGACGAGGACGGGATCGTAGAAGTTCCAGCTCCCGTGTCCCTCGTGCGCGCCTCCCCCGGCACGGTGGCCGTTGTCGGGCCGGCCGTTCCACCAGCTGTCCGGCCACCCTCAGTGTCGTACGCGACGCAGAGCGTGTGCATCCCCAGAATTGGGGGATGACGCCGACCGGTTGTCGTGCGTACCAGGCGAGCACGGACAGGGAGACTGGCGTGGCAGGAGAGTGAGCCGCCGCGATGCTGAGGATGCGGCGCGGTTCATGCTATGAGCAGGCGGAGGCCGAGATCTGCCGCATCGAGGTCGGCGAGGTCGCGGTTGCGCTCGGCCCACCGGCCCGAGGCGAGGTCATCGCTGAGGCTTCGTACCGCCCGCTGCTCGGCCTTCGGCCCGACCCTCGTCCAGACAGACATCGCACGGCGCACGTGATCCTCCAAATACGCCCCGGGCCGGCGCCAGTACGCCTCGAACAGGCCGTCAGCGCAGTCCCACGGAACGGGCACCGGCTCCGCGCGGGCGCCGATCGCGTCGGCCATCCCGTCGAGCGAGGGAAAGCTCGCGAGGAGGTCGCCGAACTCGGGCAGGTAGTCGCGGGTCAGCCAGAACCGGTCCTGCCATCCGGGCTCGCAGGCGTCGAACGTGAGCACCACCACGCGGTGGGCCACGCGCCGCATCTCGCGCAGCCCGGCGATCGGTTCGCGCCAGTGGTGAACGGTGGAGACGGCCATCGCCGCGTCGAAGGACCGGTCGGCGAACGGCAGGCTCTCCGCGGCGGCGGCCATGCACGGTGCCGTGCCGGCGGGCCGCTGCGCCCGCATGACCGCCGACGGCTCCACCGCGGTCACGTCCCGGTCGCAAGGCTCGTAGGAACCGGTGCCGGCCCCGACGTTCAGCACCGTCTGCGCGTCCCCGAGCGCATCCCAGATCTGCGCGGCGATCCGCGGGTCGGTGCGCCGTGTCGCGGTGTAAGCGCCGCCGATCGCGTCGTACAGCCGTGCGCCGAGCATCTCCAGTTGCTCCTCCGGCGTCACCTTGACTCCCTTCGCCCGCGCCTCGAGTTCTCTGTCGATGGCCGCCACCATGGCATCGGCGTGATCGCGCCGGTCCAGCAGCAGGCCGCGCAGCCGGCGCAGGTGCGCGACCGCGTCGGTGGACGGGTCGCCGACCAGGTCCGCGACCTCCCGCAGTCCGAAGCCCAGGCGCCGGTAGGCGAGCACCTCGCGCAGTCGCTCCACGTCGCCGGCCGAGTAGGCCCGGTACCCGGCTGCGGTTCGCGCCGACGGCCGTACGAGCCCGATCTCGTCATAGTGATGCAGCGTGCGGACGCTCACGCCCGCCAACTCGGCCACGCGTCCCACGGTCAGGTGCTCCTCCACGGCACCGACTATGCAGCCTGACGCCACGTGAGGGTCAAGCGCCTCGCTTCTGGCGGCGAGAGCCGAACGCGGGGCAGCGAGTCCTTTGTCCAGGCCGGGCCGGCAGCAGGACGAGCACTCCTCATTCCACCCCGAGCCCGCCTTCGGTGTTGGCCGCAAAGCCGGCCCGGCTCCCTGACGCGGTGGGCATCGGCGGGTAGTCGTCGACGGTCATGGAGTTGTACAGGCGTGCGCTCTTGGTGGTGAGGCGGAGGAGGGCGCGGCTGGGTCCCGCGGGCAGGGCGGAGATCAGGCGGGCGCCCTGGGCGAGCCCCGAGACGCCGAGGCGGGAGGTGGGGATCAGGGTCTTCGCCGCGCTGAGCGCGACCGCGCGGCTGCCGCGCACGTGCTCGGCCATCGCGCGCTCGTAGGCGGGGAAGGCGCGCTCGTGGTCGCCGCCCGCCCGCGCCAGCTCCCCGGCGAGGACGTACGCCCCGACGACGGCCAGGGTGGTGCTGCCGCCGACGGCCGGGCCGGGGCAGTAGCCCGCGTCGCCGACGAGCGTCACCCTCCCCCGCGACCAGGTGTCCATGCGGAGCTGAGTGATCGAGTCGAAGTAGAACGCCGGGGTGCGGTCGAGCTCGTCCAGCCAGCGGTCCACGTCGGCGTGCAGGCCGTCGAACGCGCCGCGCAGCAGTTCCTTCTGCCGGGGCACGTCGCGGTGGTGGTAGTCCAGCTCGCGCTCGCTCCGGAACAGGAACAACGCCCGCGCGTCGCCGAGGTGCCGCGCGCCGTACACGCCGGCCGTGCGGCCGACGCCCACGTGGATGAGGACCTCGCCGTCGAGGCCGGAGGTGTTGGGCACGGTCAGCACCCCGAGGTAGGCCCCGACGAAGGCGCTCAAGCGGGACTCGTCGCCGAAGACGAGGCGGCGCACGTTGGAGTGCAGCCCGTCCGCCCCGACGACGAGGTCGAAGCGGCGCGGCGCGGCGTTCTCGAACCGCACCTCGCCGTCGGGCGAGATCTCGGTGATCGAGTCGCCGAAGACGTACTCGACGTCGTCGCACGTGGCGTCGTAGTAGATCTCGCTCAGGTCGTCGCGCATGATCTCGACGTGCCGGTCGGAGGCGGCGCTGAAGATCTTGGAGAGGTCCACCCGGACGGGACGCCGCGCGCCCTCCCGGCAGAGGGTCATCCGTTTCGTGCCGGTGGCCCGCTCCTCGACGCGCGGGAGGACGCCCATCTTCTCCGAGATGTCCATCGCGGGCCGGAACAGGTCGACCGCGTGACCGCCGGTCTTGCGCAGGGCCGGCGCGCGCTCGACGACGGTGACGGAGAAGCCGTGCCTGGTGAGCCAGTACGCCAGCACCGGACCGGCGACGCTGGCGCCGGAGACGAGAATCCGCATGAGAACGTCTCCTCAGTGGATCGCGCTGAAGGCCAGGAGGGGTGCGGCGGTCCGCGGCGGATCCTCGAGCATCGGTGAGTGTCCGAGGCCGGGCAGCAACTCGACTTCCGCGCCCGGAACGGCGCGGTAGTCGGCGGCGGATGAGGATCGCCATCTCCGGTCGTCCTCGCCGAAGATCACCAGCAGCGGCTTGCCAAGAGTCGCCAGCCGATCCGGGAGCGGTCGCTGCTCCATGTAGTCGCGGGTGGCCTGCATCGTCGTGGTGAGCGTGTGGGGGGTCATGTGGCGCACCTCGTCCAGGACGTCTTGTGGGATCTGGTAGCCCACGCGGCTGAAAGCGGTGCTGGCGAGCCGGCGGAGCTGCTCGTCGGTCGGCGGCCACTGCGAGGGTCCGACGGCGGCGGACCCTGGTGCGATGAAGGCGTCCAGGCTGGGCCCGGTGTTGATGAGCGCGAGCGCGGTCACCAGATCGGATCGCTGTTCGGCGAGGGCGGTGGCGACCGCGCCGCCGCTGGAATGGCCGACCACGACGGCGTGCTTGACGCCGAGCCGGTCCAGTGCCATGCCGACCCGGCGTGCCTGCTCGGGGGTCGCGTAGCTGGGGCCTGCTGGTTTGGCCGACCGGCCGTGCCCGAGCAGGTCGATCCGGATGACGCGATGGGACCCGGTCAGCAGCGGGACCAGCGGGTCCCACGAGCGGGTCGAGGAGGCGGATCCGTGGATGAGCAGGAGCGCGGGGGCGTCGCGGGGGCCGTCCTGGCACACGTAGATGTCGCCGTCGTCCAGGGGCAGGGTCGCATGCTCGGCGCCATTCACGTGAGGTCCGCCGTCAGGAATAGTCATGAGCCCACTGTCGCTGCCGGTGCGCGCCGGTGGATTGGACAAATGTTCCCCTCCCCGTCCAGGAACGCCCTTCGAGGACGCCGGCTCTCGCGCGGCTACGCCGATCCCGGATCCCACGCGCCACCTGCGGCGCCGGCAGGACTCGCGCCCACGTGGTCGGCTCGGGAAGCGCGGGTGGCGATGTCGGCCACCGCCTGTACGGCGCTGCGGACAGCGGGAATCTGGTCGGCCTCGCGATGGTGAACGAGATACAGGACTCTCGGCCGTACCCCCTCGGCCGGGCGCACGGCGACGCCCGGGTCGCGGGCCGCGTCGAGCGCCAGCTGGGGAAGCAGTCCGACGGCCAACCCACGGGCGATGAGCGCCTGCGTCAGCACATAGTCGTCCGTGCCGTGGCGGATGTCCGGCGTGAAACCCGCTGCCTCGCACGCCTGGCGAAGGTGGTCTGTGCACCGTTCGCAGCCCCCGGTCCACTTGTCCTGTGCCAGCTCCCGCAGGTGCAGCGGCACATCCGACGGTTGCGCGCACGGATGCGAACGGGGCAGCACGAGCCGCAGCGGATCCTCGCCGATCGGCACCTGCACCATTTCCTCGGTGCCGACCGCTCTCTCTCCGGCGTGACCGAACGTCAGGGCGACGTCCACGTCGCCGGCGGCCAGCAGGTCGAGGGCCTGCGGGGGCTCGGCCTCGCGCAGTCGTACGTCGAGACGAGGATGCCGCTGGGCGAGCAGGCTCATCGCGGCGGGGACCACGGTCGCTCCCGCCGAGGGGAACGCGGCCAGCCGCACGGTGCCCGCGCGCAGATGGACGAGCGCTTCGAGCTCTTCGGTCGCGGCCTGCATGCGAGCGGCGATGGCGTCGGCGTGACGGAGCAGCGCCTGCCCCGCCTCCGTGAGCTGGACGCCACGTGGCCGGCGCAGCACAAGGGGGGTGCCCGCCTGACGTTCGAGGTGGCGCAGATGCTGGCTGACCGCCGGCTGGGTCCAGCCGAGCGACCGGGCGGCGCCGCCGATCGACTTGGTACGGGCGATTTCCCGAAAAATCAGCATCCGCTGGACGTCCATGCCATAAGTATTGCTTGGCGGTCGGCCAAGAAAGCCAGGACTACCTATGAGCCGGGCGGCCCGGCACGCTGGGGGCCATGATGCGAACCATCGGGCTGATCGGCGGCATGAGCTGGGAATCCTCCGCCGAGTACTACCGGCTGCTGAACGAGGAGGCGCGACGGCGACTGGGCGGCCACCACTGCGCCAGGAGCGTGCTGTTGACCGTCGACTTCGCCGAGATCGAGGCCATGCAGCGCAGCGGGGAGTGGGAGCGGGCCGGGCTGCTCCTCGCCGGGTCGGCCAAGAGTCTGGAGCAGGCGGGCGCGGACATGGTGCTGCTGTGCACGAACACCATGCACCAGGTCGCCGACCAGATCGAGGCGGCGATCAACGTGCCTTTCGTCCATCTCGTCGACGCCACGGCGCGCCGCGTCGCCGCCGCGGGCCTCACCAGGGTGGGGCTGCTGGCCACCCGGTTCACGATGGAGATGGACTTCTACCGCTCGCGTATGCGACAGCACGGTGTGGAGATCGTGGTGCCGGACGAACCGGACCGTACGCTCGTTCACGACGTGATCTATCAGGAGCTCACGCAGAGCCGGGTCGAAAGCTCCTCTCGTGAGGAATATCGCCGCATCATCGCCGAGCTCGCGGGACGAGGTGCTCAGGCGGTGATCCTGGGATGCACCGAGATCACGCTGCTGATCGGGCCAGGAGACAGCCCGTTGCCGGTGTTCGATTCCACCCGCATCCATGTCGAGACGGCCGTCGACCTGGCACTGCACGCCGAGCCCGACCCGGCCACGAAGTTCGCCACCTGACAGTGCCATGGCTCAGCGCGGGTGTTCTGCTCGTCGGAGCAGAACACCCGGCGCGTGTCAGAGGTTTCCGGCGAAGACCGGCGGGACGCGCTCCTTCCACGGCATGGCCTGCTCCAGGTGGGCGGCGATCCGGAACAGCAGGTCCTCGCGCCCGTAGGCGGCGACGATCTGCACGCCGATCGGCAGCCCGTTCGCACTGTGGGCGAGAGGAAGGCTGATGGCCGGTGAGCCGGTGACGTTGAACACCGGAGTGAACGGCCCGTACTCGGCCAGCGACTCCAGCCAGCTCGTCAGGGTGTGGCCGGGATCGTCGAACCGCAGGGTGCCGTGCGGGGCTGGAAGCCGGCCCAGTGTCGGGGTGATGAGCAGGTCGTACTCGGTGAAGAACGCGCCCACCGACCGGCTCACCCGGTTCTGTGCGTCGAACGCGGCCAGCATGTCCAGCGCGCTGTACTCCCTGGCCGCCGCCAGGAACCGCCGGGAGACAGCCTCCATCCGGGCCTCGTCGGGTGTCCGGGGAGCCAGCAGCAGCGTGGCGGCGATCGCGACCCCCTCGCACACCCAGGCCCGCATGACGGCCTCCCAATCGACCACCGGGCTCGCCTCGGCGACGGTGTGTCCCGCCTGCTCCAGCACCCGGCCGACCCGGACCGCCGCCGCGGCCACCTCGGGATCGACCGGCGTCCCCGCCCAGGCTTCGGTGGTCACCGCCACCCGCAACCGGCCGGGGTCGGCCCCGATCTCCTCCGCGTACGTCCGGCGCGGGGGCGGCGCGGTGTACTTGTCGCCGATCCCCGGCCCCTGGACGGCGTCCAGCAGGTGAGCGGCGTCGCGGACCGTGCGCGTCAGCGCGAACTCGTAGGACATGCCGAGCATCGGCTCCCCCGCATCGGGTCCGGGCGTGATCCGGCCCCGGCTCGGTTTGAGTCCGACCAGGCCACAGCAGGAAGCCGGGACGCGGATGGAGCCGGCACCGTCGCTGGCGTGCGCGACGGGCACAGCACCGGCGGCGACCAGAGCCGCGGCGCCGCCGCTCGACCCGCCCACGCCCCTGTCGAGGTCCCATGGGTTGCGTGCCGGGCCGTACCTGAGGGGTTCGGTGGCGAAGCTGACGCACAGCTCCGGCACGGTGGTCAGGCCCAAGGTGACCAGGCCGGCGGCACGGAAGCGGGTCATCAGATCGGTGTCGCGCCAGGCGACGACGCCCGGCAGGGCGCGGCTTCCCAGGGTGAACGGCACCCCTTCGGCCACCGGCCCGTGGTCCTTGATCAGGAAGGGCACCCCGGACAGCGGCCCTTCGGCCGCGTGAGCGAGCGCCGGGGAGAACAGCGGCAGCGCCAGGCCGTTCACCTTCGCGTTCGTCGCTTCCAGCGCCTGCCGGGCGGTGGCCTCGACCTCGTCGGCGGTGACCTCGCCCGCTCTGATCAGGTCGCGGATGCCGACAGCGTCGTACCTTGCGTACTCGTGAAGTTTCACGAAAAGTCCTTTCGATCACAGATGGGAGTGCTGCATGACAGCGGGGGCGACGCGCTCCGGGGCGCGTCCCCTGTCAGTGATCGAAGTGCTTCTACGCTCGGTACATCACGGCCCATGCTCGCAGCGGCCGGGCCGCGCCGTCGACCGAATTTCCCGTCAGCGAGTGGACTCGCGGACCTTCAGCTCGAAGGGCGCGGTGTACTCGCGGGCCGGGCGTGACGGGTCCTGGATGCGAGCGGTCACCAGCTCGACGGCCTTGGCGGCCATCCACCGGTGGTCCGGGGCCACGGTGGACAGCGAGGGGACCATGTACGCCGACTCGGAAATGTCGTCGAAGCCGATGAGCCGCACGTCCTCGGGGACCCGGACGCCGCGATCGGCCAGGCCGCGCAGGACTCCCTGGGCGACGGTGTCGCTCACCGCCACCACGCCGTCGATCTCCTGGCCGGAGTCGACGAGGCGGTGGGCCGCGTCGCGAGCGGACTCGAGCGCCATCCCGTCGGCGGTGAACAGCAGCGCCGGATCGGGGTCGAGTCCGCGTTCGGCGAGCGCGGCGCGGTAGCCCTGATAGCGGCGCGTGACCACGTTGACGCCGTCGAGGGAGCTGCCGGTGACGATCCCGATCCTGCGGCATCCCCGGTCGATCAGATGGGCGGTCGCCGCTTTCGTGCCTTCCTCGTTGGGCATGGCGACGTGGTCGAACTTCGCGCCGAAGTCCTGCTCGCCGAGCATCACGATCGGGTAGTCGCCGGAGGCCAGCCGTGAGTCCTGCGGGTCGACCCCGACCGCGCTGAGGATCAGCCCGTCGAAGTGCAGGGTGTACGAATGGTTGATCGCGTCGATCTCCGCGTGCGCGGCGGCGCCGGTCTGCTCGATCGCGACGTGGAACCCGTGCTCACTCGCCTGTTCGATCACGTGGGCGGCGAGCCGGCCGAAGTACGGCCGGTCGATCTCGGGCACGGCCAGCCCGATGACGCCGGTCCGCCCGGATCTGAGCGTCCGGGCGGAGACGTTGACGCGGTAGCCCGACTGGCGGACCGCCTCCATCACCCGGCGGCGGACCTGATCGCTGACTCCGGCCCGGCCGTTGATGACGTTGGAGACCGTCATCTTCGACACCCCGGACAGCTTGGCGACGTCGCTCATCGTGACCATGCCGCTCCTCAGGTCGTGCCCCCTTCGGCCGGATCGGACCCGACCGCGTCCGCCTGCGGTCGCCGCTTGCTCGAGCCTACTGCGCCCCATGGGCGGGGGCACTCACGCGAGGCGCCCCTCCACGGTGACGAAGGAGTGTGCGGGCAGGTGGACCCGCAGCCCGGAGGCGGTGGGCGTGACCTGCTGGTGGGAGCGGGGCGCGACGGCGTCGGGCGCCTCGGGCGTGTTGTGGGTCTGCGGCTTGTCGGCGGTGAGGATGCGGGCGCGGACGTCGGCCACGGCGCCGCCACGCAGGTCGAGGTCCACGTCGATCGGCTCGGCCGCGTCCAGGTTGGAGAGCGAGACGAGCACGCGTCCGTCCTTGCGGCTGGCCGAGACCGAGACGGTCTGCAGCGTCTCACGGGTGGGCACGCCCGCGGGCAGGTCGACCCGCAGTGAGGCCGCGTCCTGGTGGCCCTTGTTCATCTCGAACACGTGGTACGTCGGTGTCAGCACGAGCGCGCCGGAATCGGGATCGGTGAGGATCATGGCCTGGAGCACGTTCACCGTCTGGGCGATGTTGGCCATCACCAGCCGGTCGGCGTGCCGGTGGAAGATGTCGAAATGCACGCCGGCCACCAGCGCGTCGCGCAGGGTGTTCTGCTGGTAGAGGAAGCCGGGGTTGGTGCCGGGCTCGACGTTCCACCACGTGCCCCACTCATCCACGACCAGCCCCACGTTCTTGTCCGGGTCGTAGCAGTCCATGACGTTGGAGTGGCGGGTGATCAGCTCGTCGATCCGCGCGGCCTGGACCAGCGTCCGGTAGTAGTCCTCGGTGTCGAACACCGTGGCGTCGCCCTTGTCCTGCCAGGTGCCCGGGATCGTGTAGTAGTGCAGGGAGAGCGCCTGGTAGAAGGGCTGCGGCCGGTAGGCGCAGCCCAGGTCGCCCAGTGCCTTCATGAGCGTCTCGGTCCAGGTGTAGTCGTCGGAGTTCGCGCCGGCGGCGATGCGGTACAGCTTGTTCTCGCCGTGGTCGCGGCAGTACGTGCCGAACCGGCGTGCCTCGTGGGCGTACTGCTCGGCGGTCATGTTGCCGCCGCAGCCCCACGCCTCGTTGCCCAGCCCCCAGAAGCGCACCCGCCAGGGCTCCTCGCGCCCGTTGGCCTTGCGCAGCCGCACCATCGGCGAGTCACCTTCACGGGTGAGGTACTCCACCCAGTCGCTCATCTCCTTGACCGTGCCCGAGCCGACGTTGCCGCTGATGTACGGCTCGGCGCCGAGCAGCTCGCACAGGGCCATGAACTCGTGCGTCCCGAAGTGGTTGTTCTCCTCGACGTTGCCCCAGTGCGTGTTCACCATCGCGGGACGCCGGTCCTTCGGCCCGACGCCGTCCATCCAGTGGTACTCGTCGGCGAAACAGCCACCCGGCCAGCGCAGGTTCGGGATGTTCAGCGCGCGCAGCGCCTCCACCACGTCCAGCCGGATCCCGCCGGCGTTCGGGAGGTCGCTGTCCTCGCCCACGTAGAACCCGCCATAGATGCACCGGCCCAGATGCTCGGCGAAATGACCGTACAGATGTCGGCTGATCAACGGGCCCTCGACATCGACATTGATGACGGCGGGCACGACGACGTTGCTCATGGGGGGAACCCTTCACCTTATGTATCGATAAAGCGCTGGCAACTTTATCGATACATAAGCACGTGTCAAGGGGGTCGCCGGAGCACCTGGGCCGCGCGTACGCTGCCGACGATCGGGCCCTGTGCAAAAATCCTCCGCGTGGATGCTGCGATCGCACGATTCTTCGGCAACTGACGTCGAACGGCAGGACTTCTCTCGAGGTGCTCGCGCGTGCGATTAACCTCGCTCCGTCGTCCGTCAAGCGCCGCATGGACCGTCTGAAACGATCGGGAGTGATCCGGGGATACACGGTCCTGCCGGCTCCTGATGCGTTCGGAAACCGCCTCGAGGTCCTCATGGAGATCACTGCCGTGGAAGGCATCCAGCGCGGTTCCCTTGCTGATGCCCTGGCTGCGCAGCCCGAGATAGTCCGTGCCTGGACCGGGGTCGAGGAACCGGCGGACAGCCGCCCTTGCCGTGGATGCGGACGTGTTCGTCGTCCAGGCGCAGGTCGAGGTCCTCGACGTACAGGCCGCAGACTTCGGAAGCGCGGGCCGCCGCACACATAGGCCGTGTCGAACAGCACCCGATCCCGCAGCCGGTCCAGCGGCAGGTCCTTGCGTGGCCGCCGCGAGCAGATCACCGCCGGCACCTTGACGACATCGGCGGCCGCGGCCGGGCGCGGCAGGTCCTTGGGCACCTTGACGGTGTCGATCCGGTCCATCGGGTTGGCATCGAGCAGGTCGCGGCGGACAGTGACGAGCAACCGCAGTCAACTCTCACGAACAAAACCAAGCGAGTGACGGGCTCTGTTGGCGCCGACCCGTCGTGATCATTTGCAGCGCCAACGGCTGCCCGCCCTATCCATCTGCCCCGTATCAGCGCAGGTCGTGGAAGAAGGCCCGGACGTCGGCGACGAACGTGTCGGGCACTTCCAGGGCGGGGAAGTGACCGCCGCTGTCGAACTCGCTCCAGTGCGTGACGTGGTAGGTCCGTTCGGCGATCGGGCGCACGGGCAGGGTGATGTCGTGGGCGAAGACTGCTACCCCGATCGGTGGTGGGCAGGGCAGCGGACCGGTAGGACTGTCACGATAGATGCGTGCGGAGGAACCTGCGGTTGCGGTGAGCCAGTAGAGCATCACATTGGTGAGCACGCGATCGTCGCTGATGTTGGAGGCTGGATCGCTCCATTCGGTGAACTTCTCGGCGATCCAGGCCAGTTGGCCGACGGGTGAGTCGGTCAGCGCGTACGCGAGGGTCTGCGGGTGCGTGGACTGCAGCACGTGGTAGCCGGGCCGCTTGGCGAGGTATTGCCGGGTTTGGTCGAGGCGGGCGAGGTCAGATGCGGACAACTCGAGCACGGCGCCGGGGGGTGGGGGTGTGGGCAGGAAGTTGAGGTGTACGCCGACGACGTGGTCGGGGGCGGCCGCGCCGAGCGCGCGGGAGATGGCGGCCCCCCAGTCTCCTCCCTGGGCGCCGTAGCGGTCATAGCCGAGCCGGCGCATGAGTTCGGCCCAGGCGCGGGCGATGCGATGGACGTCCCAGCCTCGCTGGGCGGTGGGTCCAGACAGGCCGAAGCCGGGGATGGACGGGATGACCAGGTGGAATGCCTGGGCGGGGTCGCCGCCGTGGGCGCGCGGGTAGGTCAAAGGGCCGATCACGTCGAGGAATTCCACGAATGAGCCTGGCCAGCCGTGGGTGAGGATCAGCGGGAGCGCGTCAGGCTCCGGCGAGCGCAGGTGCAAGAAGTGGATGTGCTGCCCGTCGATGGTGGTGGTGAATTGCGCGTGCTGGTTCAGCCTGGCCTCGTGCTCGCGCCAGTCGTAGGAGGTGCGCCAGTGTTCGGCCAGTTCTTTCACCCGCTGCAGGGGGATGCCGTAGTCCCAGCCTACGTCCGGCAGTTCGTCGGGCCATCTGGTGCGAACCAGCCGGGTGGCCAGATCGTCCAGGTCGGCTTGCTGGATGTCGATGCGGAAGGGCTGGATCATGATCATCTCTCGCTGTCGTCGGAGGCGGTTGGCGCAGTTCGGTTGGAGTGGTAGGAGCCGACCTCGTTGAGGAAGTGCACGGTGGGGCCATCGACGCGGATCGCCGACAGCGCGGCCCGATAGTGCTGGAACGAGGCCAGGCGATGGTGCGGCGCGGCCGCCGGGTCACCGTCGGATTCGATGATGGCGACGAAGCTCGCCTGGTCGTCGAGTTGGTAGGTCTGGTAGCGCAGCCCGCTGGGGCGGGTACTCGCCAGCTCGTCGTAGACGGCGCGGAGCAGGGTTCGGCTCCGGTCCACTGAATCGGCCCTGACCGTGTAACGGATCATCACGCGCATGTTCGCGTCTCGTCCCATCATCTCGGGATGTCCTGCCGGACTTCATCGGAAAGCACCAGGGGGTCGGTCGGTGGCGTGGCGACGGCCCGCAGGGGGGTCTCGCGGATGAGCCAGGAGACGGCGAAGGCGATCACGGCGAGCGCGGCAGCGCCAACCAGGATGACGTGCAGGCCGTCGATGACGGCCAGCCGAACGGCGTCGGCGGCCTGCGCAGGCAGGTTCGGCAAGAGGGCGGGCGTGAGCTCGCCGCCTGCGGCCAGCCGGTCGGCCGTGGCCGGCCCCAGGTGGGAGGCTAGGCCGGTGTGCATGCGGGCGGCGTACAGGGTGCCCAGGAGGGCGATGCCAAGCGATCCGCCAATGGTGCGTAGCAGAGTGATCGTGCCGCTCGCGGCGCCCATGTCGCGTGGGTCGGCGCTGTTCATGGTGATCAGAGTGGTGCTCTGCATCACCAGGCCGATCCCCGCCCCGATGGGCAGGGTGAGGGCGGAGGCGAGGGCGGCGGGCGTATCGGCGTCGAGCCGGAGCAGGGCCAGCACACCCGCGATCGTGAGGGCTGCGCCCAGGATCGGATAGACCCGGTAACGGCCGTTGGCGCTGATGAGGCGACCGGTGACCAGCTGGGCGCCGAGCATGGCGAACATCAGCGGGAGCAGCAGCATGCCGCTCGCCGCCGGGGAGGATCCTTGGACGAACTGCAGGTACTGCGGCAGGTAGTTGGTCACGGTGAGCATCACCGCGCCGACCAGGAAGCTGAGAATCTGGGCGAGGGTGAAGTTGCGATCGGCGAACAGCCGGGGCGGGATGATCGGCTCGGCCGTACGGCGTTCCACGGCCACGAAGGCGGCCAGGGCGAGCAGCCCGATCGCGCCGAGGATCCATGAGGTCCCGGCCGCCAGCAGGGTCAGGGCCACGATGGCGACGGTCAGCAGGGCCGCTCCGGCGTAGTCGATGCGGGGACGGTAGCGTTCGGCTGGCGGCAGGTGGATGCGGGTGACGATGAGCAGCAGGGCGAGGGCGCCGAGGGGTAGGTTGACGTAGAAGGTCCAGCGCCAGCTGAGGTGGTCGGTGAGCAGGCCGCCCAGCAGCGGCCCGCCGACGTAGGCGATCGGCATGATGACGCCGATCATCGACTGCAGCCGGCCGCTCTCGCGGGGCGGGACCAGCACGCCGATGATGGCCAGCGCGCCGACCATGAGCCCGCCCGCGCCCAGGCCCTGTACGGCGCGGAAGGCGATGAGCTGGGCCATGTCCTGGGCCAGGCCACAGAGCGCGGACCCGACCAGGAAGAACGTGATGGAGGCGACGAAGGTGACCTTGCGGCCGAACAGGTCACCGAGCTTGCCCCAGATGGGGGTGGTGGCCGCGCCGGCGAGCATGTACGCGGTCACCACCCAGGGCAGCAGGTCCAGGCCGCCGAGTTCACCGGCGATCGTGGGCAGCGCGGTGCCCACGATCAGGCCGTCGAGCATGGCCAGGAACATGCCGATGAGCAGTCCGAGAACACCTGAACGTGTCATGGCGGTTCAGGCGGCGTAGGGGCGGGCGGTCCTGGCCTCGCGCAGCGTCTGCGCCCACCAGGCGAGCCGGTCCAGCATGACCTTGGCGGCGGCGTCGGCGGCCGGATCCACGGCCTTGCCGTCGCCGTCGAACTGCGCCCAGGGGTGCTGCAGACCGACGCTGTCGCGGATGGTGACGGCGTGCAGTTCGGCCAGGACGAGCCGCAGGTGTTCGACGGCGCGCAGCCCGGCGGAGAAGGCACCGTAGGAGACGAACGCGACGGGCTTGGCGTGCCACTCGGTGGTGTGCCAGTCGATGGCGTTCTTCAACACCGCCGGGAAGCTGTGGTTGTACTCGGGGGTCACGATGATGAAGGCGTCGGCCGCCGCCATCCGCGGTGAGACGGCCGCCAGCAGGTCCTTGGCCTCCTGCGTGGCGGGCGGCTGGCCAAGCACCGGGAAGACGGTGGGCAGCGGGGTCTCGATCAGGTCGATCAGGTCGGCGCTCATGTCGCCGCGCCGGTCCAGGTGGTCCATGATCCAGTTGGCCACGGCGGGGCCGAACCGGCCGTCACGAGTGCTGCCGAGAATGACCGCGATGTTCAGCATGATGCTCCTTAGGAGTGTACGACGTATTCGCCGCGATACAACGTACACATTGATGTGTACATTGTCTACTTCTGATACGTTGTACACGACCGCGAGGAAGGGACTGGCCAGCATGGCGACCGACAAGAACGAATCTCTATGGGAGCGGCTGGAGCGCCCTTCGCCGGCTCCCCGCCAGACGTTGTCGCCGCAACGCATCGCCGCGACGGCTGTCGCGATCGCCGACGCCGAGGGCCTTGAAGCCATCACCATGCGCCGCCTGGCCACCGACCTGGGCGTCGCCCCCATGGCGGCCTACCGCTACGTGTCCGGCAAGGACGACCTGCTGGAGCTCATGGTCGATCATGTCTACGCCGATCTGCGTTTGCCCCGCGGCCTCGGCTGGCGGCCCAGCCTGCGCGCCCTTGCCGTGCTGACGCGCGAGCTGATGCTCCGGCACCGATGGCTGGCCCAGCTGCCCCCGCAGGCCAAGCTCTCCCTCACGCCGCACCGGATGACCGTGGCCGAGCAGGCTCTGGCAGCGCTCGACGGCCTCGGCCTGGACGCCGACACGATGATGAGCGTCTTTCGCGCCGTGGACGCCTACGTACACGGCGCCATGAGCCACGAAAGCGCCATCAGCACTCTGGTGAGCGAGCAGAGCCTGTCCGGCGGAGCCGAACTGCGCGACGAACTCGCCCCGCTGATGATGTGGCACATGCGGACCGGCCGTTATCCGACCTTCCAGCACTACCTGCGCACCGCCACCCGTAAAGACGACACCTCATGGCAGTTCGACCTCGGCCTGGACTGCCTCCTCGACGGCATCGCCACCCGCCTTGGCATCTGAGCGCTTCCCCGCCGGCGAATTCGAGATCACCACCAGCCCCCCGGCGCGACGACCCCGGGTCCGCCATCGGACCGACTCGATCCAGCCCCGTCAGTCGGCCCGTCTGTGGCTCGTCAGCCACCTTGAGCAGGTCATCGTGCGGCTGCAACAGACCGGCAGCGTCGCCCGAACGCGGACGCAGTTGCTGCTCACAGAATTGATCAACCGAGGCGACTGAGAACGGTTCGAATAATCTGCGAGCTGTGCGCCGGAATATGGAGTTTTCTTGCACGAACGCGCAGGATAGCGGCGAATTGTTCGACATCGTGCAGCCGTCGTGCTTAGCATTCCTGGCGTGACTCAGCCCTCTGCCGCGCTGCTGGCCTCCTGGGCCACGGAGCTCTTCGGTGTCTCGGCGTCCGCCACGTTGCTGCCTGGGGAGCTCGACTGGAATGTCCGGTTGGACGCCGAGGGCGTCCCGGCGTATGTGCTCAAGGTGCATCATCCGGCTACCGACCCATCGGTGCTGGACTTTCAGGACGAGATCCTGGCGCACCTGGCCCGGACCGCACCCGAACTCGCGGTACCGCGTCTCGTCGCGACGGCCGGGGTCAGCTTCGGCGGGCACGCCCGGCGAGCCCGCCTGCTGGAGTGGCTCCCGGGGACCGTGTGGGCCGATGCCGGCCCGCCCGATGAAACGCGCCTGCGCGCGCTGGGCTCAGCCGTGGCGCGCCTGGATGCGGCGCTCGCCGGGTTCGAACATCCGGCACTCGACCGGCCGTACCGCTGGAACATGCGACAGGCGGTGGCGCTGCTCGGGGATGCGCCGTTCGTGGACGAGGCCCTCCGGCCGTTCGTGCACACCACGCTCAACAGGCTCGATGAGCTGCTGCCCGCCTTGAGCGCCCTTCCTCAGCAGGCGATCCACAACGACGCCAACGAGCACAACATCCTGGTCGGATCGGACGGCGGCGTTGCCGGGCTGCTCGACGTGGGGGACGTGGTCCGCGCGCCACGGGTGTGCGGGCTCGCCGTCGCGCTCGCCTACGCCCAGCTCGGCCACGCCGACCCCATGGCGGCCGCGTTGCCGGTGCTCGCCGGCTACCACGCCGAGTCGCCGGTCACACCGCAGGAGCTGGCGTTGTTGCCCGACCTGGTGGACGCCAGGCTTGCGATGAGCGTGGTGAACGCCGCCGTGCAGCGCCGTTCCGACCCGGACAACTCCTACCTGACCATCAGCCAGACGGAGGTACGCAGAGCGATCGGGGCGATCACCCGCGAGCCCCGCGAACTGCGGGAAGCGCGCTTTCGCGACGCCTGCGGCTATCGGCCGATCCCCCGTGAACGAAGGATCGTGGCCTGGCTGCAGTCGGCCGCCTGCGATCCCGCCCCGGTCATCGACCGTAACCTTGCCGCCGATCCGCCCTTGGTACTGAACTGGACGCATACGGATCCGGCGACGATGGCCGCGGTGGGCTCCCAGGTGTCGGCCAGTGGCCACACCTTCGGTCTCGGCAGATATCGGGAGGACCGCGATGTCTACCGTTCGGACGCGTACGCCCCGTCCCGATCGGAAGGGCAACCCCGGACCGTACATCTGGGAGTGGACCTGTTCGTCCCCGCGGGTGAACCGGTGTTCGCGCCGCTGGACGGTACGGTGCACAGCGTCGAGTACCGAGCGGACCCCTACGACTACGGCGGGGTCGTGCTCCTCGAGCACGCCACCGACGACGGCGAGCCGTTCTGGCTGTTGATCGGCCATCTCGGCCGGGAGGTCGTGTCGAGCCTGACGCCCGGCCGGCGGGTACGGCGCGGCGAGCGGATCGCCTGGGTCGGCGCGCCCGCGGAGAACGGAAACTGGCCGCCGCACGTGCACGTTCAGTTGTTCGTCACGCTGCTCGGCCGCTCGACCGACCTGCCAGGGGTGATCGAGCGTGATGACATCGACGTCTGGGAGAGCATCTCCCCCGACCCCAACGTGCTGCTCCGGATACCCGTGTCGCATGTGCCCGCTCGGGACCGGAGCAAGCAGGAGCTGGCCCGTCGTCGTCGCGCGAATCTGGCGCCGTCCTTGTCGCTCAGTTATGCCGATCCGCTGCACATCGTCGCCGGCGACGGCGCGTACCTGGTCGACGCGGACGGCAGGCGCTACCTCGATCTGGTCAACAACGTCGCGCACGTCGGCCATGGTCACCCGCGCGTGGTGAGCGCGCTGGCCGCGCAGGCGGAACTCCTGAACACCAACACGCGATACCTGCACGGGACGATCATCGAGTACGCCCGTCGCCTTGCCGCCACCTTCCCGGACCCCTTGTCGGTGGTGATGCTGACCAACTCCGGCAGCGAGGCGAACGACCTCGCGTTGCGGATGGCCAGGACGGCGACCGGCCGAGAGGACGTGCTCGTCCTCGACTGGGCCTATCACGGCAATCTCGGCTCTCTCGTGGAAGTGAGCCCGTACAAGTTCAACCGGGCCGGTGGCAACGGGCCTGGGCCACGGGTGCGCGTGTGCGAACTACCCGACCCTTACCGGGGCCGCTACGGGGCCGACGGCCCGCGCTACGCGACCGAGGTCGCCGCTCACTGCGCCGACGCACCACCGGCCGCCTTCCTGCACGAGTCGATCCTGGGCTGCGCGGGCCAGGTCGAGCCGGCACCGGGATACCTGGCGGCGGCGTACGCCGGCGCGCGCGAGGCAGGCGCCCTGTGCATCGCCGACGAGGTGCAGTGCGGATTCGGCCGGGTCGGCAGCCACATGTGGGCATTCGAGGCACACGGCGTGGTGCCCGACATCGTGACACTGGGGAAGCCGATCGGGAACGGCCACCCACTCGGCGCCGTGGTCACCACACCGGCCGTCGCACGCGCCTTCCAGACCGGTATGGAGTACTTCAATACCTACGGCGGCAACCCGGTCTCGTGCGCGGCCGGACTCGCGGTCCTGGACGTGCTCCGCGACGAGCGGCTGATGGCGCACGCGGCCGAGATGGGGACGTTCCTTGCCGCAGGGCTGACAGAGCTGTCCACACGGCACTCGATCATCGGCGACGTGCGGGGACGCGGCTTGTTCCTCGGAGTGGACCTGGTCGAGGACCGGGCCACCAAGCGTCCTGCGACTGAAGCGGCGGCGCGCGTCGTGGAACTGGCCCGCGAGGGCGGGGTGCTGCTGTCACTGGACGGCCCGCACGGCAACGTGGTGAAGATCAAACCACCGATGGTGCTCACCCGCGCGGACGCCGACACCGCCTTGACGACCTTGGACCGAGCGCTGGCCATGGTCGGCGACGTCACAGCCTGAGAGAATCAGCTCCCCTTGGTGAGGCGATCGGCCTGGGCGCGGCCCGCTTCGGCGGCTCGGTGCAGGTAGTCGGCGATGATGGCCAGCTCCGCGTCGCCGTACCTCTCCAGCACTTCGGCGAATGCCTTGCCCGGTATGTCCCAGGCCGCACCGATCCTCTCCTGCGCCAAGGGCGTCAAAGCGACCAAAGCCCGCCGGCGATCGGCAGGGTCCGGCTGCCGGATCACCAGGCCCGCCTTCTCCAGTCGATCCACCATGCGGGTGGCGGAGCCGGGCGTCAGGCCGGTCAGCCGGGCGATCTCACCGGTGCTCACCGGCCTCGACTCCAGACCCAGCAGCCCCAGGCACTGCAGGTCGGTGGAGTGAATCTGCAGACGGTCGGCCATCGCCTGGTTGAACAGCACGTACGCCGCATAGTGCCGCTGACTCTCGTTCATCATCCGCTTCAGGGTTTCGGCTCGATTTGACACAGGACGGCCCCATACCTCACATTTATTTGCGTCACGCAATCTTTGCGTGACGCACTTTTTGCGTCACGCCCCCATCTTATCTGTCGCCGACCCCTGAAAGGGGAGCGCATGTCCGCACCCATCCGCGCCGCGCCAGTCCAGGCAGGCAGGCGCTGGGCCGTCCTGGCCGTCATCCTCGCCTCCGCCGTACTGGACCTCCTCGACGCGACGATCACCAACCTCGCCGCGCCCACCGTCGCGGCCGACCTCGGTGGAGGCGAGACCCTCATCCAGTGGCTCGGCGCCGGCTACGCACTGGCACTCGGCGTGCTGCTGGTCCCCGCAGGACGGCTTGGCGACAAGTACGGGCGGCGCCGGCTCTTCCTGATCGGCATCGGCGGCTTCACGATCGCATCCGTGGCCTGCGGGGTCGCGGGCAGCGCGGGCGCCCTGATCGCCGCCCGGATCGTCCAGGGGGCGTTCGGGGCGTTGATGATCCCTCAGGGATTCGGCATCGTGACGGCGGCCTTCCCGCGTGACCAGCTCGGCAAGGCCTTCAGCGCGTTCGCCCCGACGCTCGGCGCCTCGTCGGTCGGCGGGCCGGTGCTGGCCGGGTTCCTGATCCAGGCCGATCTGCTGGGGCTCGGGTGGCGGGCCATGTTCCTGATCAACATCGTGCTCGGCGGAGCGACGTTCCTAGCCGCGGCGAGACTCCTGCCCACCGACGGCGCGCGCTCCGGTGAGACGGTGGTGTCGGTGGACGGGATCGGCGCCGGCCTGCTCGGGGTGGCCATGGTGGCCTTCCTGTACGGGTTGATCGACGGATCCGCCCATGGCTGGGGCCTTGTCCCGTACCTGTGCCTGGCCGGCGGGGTGGCGTTCTTCGGCCTGTTCTGTGTGCGCCAGCGCACCGCCGCCAGCCCGCTCATTGAGCCGTCGTTGCTGCGCAACCGCGGGTTCACCGCCGGGCTCGTGCTCGCCGTGGTCTTCTTCGCCGCCGTCTCTGGCCTGCTGTACGTGATGTCGCTGCTCATGCAGTACGACCTGCGGTTCAGCCCCGTAACGGCGGCGGTCGGCCTGGTGCCGGTGGCAGCCGGCATCGTCATCGCCTCGGTGGCCTGTCACCGGCTCATCGCCCGGCTCGGCCGGGACCTGATCCTCATCGGGCTGCTCACCACGCTGGCCGGCACCGGCTGGCTGCTGTTCGTCGCCTCGGGAGCCCCTCGCGATGTGTGGGCGCTCGTGCCACCGGCGCTCGTCATGGGGCTGGGCATGGGGGCCTGCTTCGGGACCGTCTTCGACGTCACCATGGGCGACATCGATCCGCGCCAGACCGGGAGCGCCAGCGGGTCGCTGACCGCGATCCAGCAACTCGCCAACGCCGTCGGCGCCGCCGTCGTGACCACCGTCTACTTCGGTGCCGGCGATCAGGACGGGGCCGCCACGCGCAGCCTGCTCATCGTGATCGTCGCCACGATCGTCTGCTGCGGCCTGGTGCGGCTGCTCCCCCGTAAGGCTCAGCCCCACCACGCCCCCTGAACAACCCGAACTTAGCCCGGACACGGCACCGTCCGACTTCCGGCTTTCAGAAAGGCATGTCCCACTATGACCATCCTTGTTACCGGCGCCCGTGGCGCTGTGGCCACCGAGCTCATCGCCCTCCTGCGTCAGCGCGGCCTGCCGGTCCGCCCGGCCTCGAGTCGTCCGAGCGACCCGTCGATCGCCACCTGCGACCTGACCGACCCGGCCACCTTCCCCGACGTCCTGGCGGGCGTCAGTTCGGTCTTCCTGTACGCCGAGCCGTCGCACATCGACGCTTTCGTGAAGGAGGCCGTCGCCGCCGGAGTGGAGCACATCGTGTTGCTCTCGTCGGCCGCCGTGCTCGCCCCGGACCCCGAGGCCAACCCGCTGGCCAAGTCCCATCTGGACGTCGAGCGCGCCCTGACCGCCGCCCCCGTCCGCAGCACGATGCTCCGTCCCGGTACTTTCGCGGCTAACGCCCTGGCCTGGTCCTGGCCCATCAAGGCCGGGGCCCCGGTGATCCTGCCCTACCCGGGGTCGTACAACGATCCCATCGACGAGGTCGACCTCGCCGAGGCGGCCGCCGCCGTCCTGACCGACCCCGCCCTGAGCGGCCGGACGTACACGCTGACCGGCCCTGAGTCGATCACGTGCGCCGGGCAGATCGACATCCTCAGCCACGTCACCGGCCGGGACATCACCATCCGCAAGGTCACCCGCGAGGAGTGGAAGGCGGAGATGGCCGAATACGTGTCCGGGCCCATCGCCGACGCGATCCTGGACTGGCAGCGCCTGAACGACGGCGTTCCGACCGAGATCACCACGAACCTCGAGCGGCTGATCGGACGGCCTGGCCGCACGTTCGCCGCCTGGGCCCACGACCACGCGGCCGCCTTCAAGCCCTGACGGGCACCGCGGCTCCAACCACCTCAACCCCCAGGGCGGGCAGTCGCCCGGCACTCCCGCGCCGACCGACTGCCCGCCCTGGGCAGTTGATCAATTGGCGGGCTTGCCGAACCAGCGGGAGAGGTGGTCGTCCAGGTCCTGCTGATCGTCGCCGATCCAGGCGACGTGGCCGTCGGGGCGTAGCAGGACGCACGGAACATCCAGTGCCGCAGTGGGATCCGCGAGGTGATCGACCCGGTCTGACCAGCCGCCGACGGTCAGGCGTTCGGTGCGGTCCAGCAGCAGGCCGCGGCCGCGATGCAGCAGACCGTAGAGGTGGCCCTGTTTCACGTCGATGTCGCGCAGGCGGCGGCCGAGCAGGTCGGGGCCTTCGCCGAAGTCGTAGCGGATGCCGATCGCGGTGATCTTCTCGATCAGATGGCGGTTCACCTCGTCGAAGTCCATCAGTTCGGTGAGCAGCCTGCGCACGGCCTGCGGGCCCGGTTCGGTGGAGTGCAGTTCCATCTGGGCGCGGGTGTTGTCCAGCACGTCCTCGGCGACCGGATGACGTTCGGCGTGGTAGGTGTCCAGCAGTGTTTCCGGGGCCCAGCCGCGGATCTGTGCGGCCAGTTTCCAGCCGAGGTTGAATGCGTCCTGAACGCCCAGGTTGAGGCCCTGTCCGCCGGTGGGTGGATGGATGTGTGCCGCATCGCCGGCCAGCAGCACCCGCCCGACCCGATAACGTTCGGCCAGCCGGGTGGCATCCCCGAAGCGGGACATCCAGCGCGGGGAGTGCACGCCGAAATCGGTTCCGGCGATGGCGCGCAACTGTTGTTGGAAATCCTCGAGAGTGGGCGGTTCGGCGCGGTCGCCGACTCCCGCGGCGGGGACCACGACGCTATAGACCCCTTCGCCGAAGGGCCGGAGCCAGAATCGCTGATGGGTCTCGCGGGTCTCGGTGAGGGGCCACGGTGATTCCGGACAGCCTTCTTATGGGCGTAGAGCCTATGCGGCTGTTTGGGTTGAGAGGGACTCGTTGAGTACTTCCAGGGGT